>NZ_WUDQ01000036.1:0-21358 GCF_009827695.1 Paenibacillus sp. OT2-17
CTTTGACTCCGTCATGCATAGGTTCAAATCCTATATCCCCAGCCATTAAGAGCCATTAGCTCAGTTGGTAGAGCACCTGACTTTTAATCAGGGTGTCGAAGGTTCGAGTCCTTCATGGCTCACCATTGTATTACATGCGCGTGTGGCGGAATTGGCAGACGCACTAGACTTAGGATCTAGCGTCTTTGACGTGGGGGTTCAAGTCCCTCCACGCGCATCTTGTTTTTGCGGACGTGGCTCAGCGGTAGAGCATCGCCTTGCCAAGGCGAGGGTCGCGGGTTCGATTCCCGTCGTCCGCTCCATATTTGCGCCCTTAGCTCAGCTGGATAGAGCGTTTGACTACGAATCAAAAGGCCGGGAGTTCGAATCTCTCAGGGCGCGCCATATTTTAAAAAATTATATCGGGATGTAGCTCAGCTTGGTAGAGCACCTGGTTTGGGACCAGGGGGTCGCATGTTCAAATCGTGTCATCCCGATACTATTTTGCGGGTGTAGTTCAATGGTAGAACTTCAGCCTTCCAAGCTGATAGCGTGGGTTCGATTCCCATCACCCGCTTACCGATTACCTAGAAGCCGAAAGGCTTCTTTTTATTTTGTCCACATTACATTTACTTCTATGTATATAAGCTAGTGCAATTATGTCTCCTGTCATGCACAGTTGGGGATGACTTGTGCATATTGTACATAGGCTCTTGTTACTTTTGACACCTAGATCCCGTATTTCCCCTCTAACGTACCCCTTTCTCCTGCAGTAAGGCTAATTTCGTGATCAAATCCTTTAAATATAGGAATCCTATAGCTATTATGGTACGAATTCATGGTGATAACTCAACAGTTGCTCTTGGGTTGTGCACATTTCCCTTTATTTATGTGGGTAAAAAGCGAAGTGTTAAAGAGGAAATACTTAGAAACACTGAGAAAATGGCTAATTTGTGTATATCTTTGTGGATAGAAGGCTAATGGAGTTGACTTTGTCAACAAATAATAAACATATACACACTATGTCGCATGAATTTGTACCTTTAAAAACACACTCTTTATAAGAGACTGTGCATAATGTTTCACGCATCACTAGTGTATACATTCATTACTATTTATTAATTTCATATTTATTCATAACAATCCAATATTTTCTCGAAAGAAGTAATTCAAAAAGATGATTTTTTACTGTAAATTTTGCAGCTTTTCATGCGTTTTTATTGTATGATGTTAAGAAAGTGTCAAATTTCGTGTGTATACGTACCTTTGCTACAACTGTATATGGTGTGGAACAGATCAGATGGGGGGAAAAGCATGACTGAGCTTACGTTAACCGCTAACAAAAACCAATCCAACAATCTGCTACGGCGGGACGTTCGTTTTCTAGGGAATATTCTTGGTGAGGTTTTGGTTCATCAGGGTGGCAACGAACTTTTGGATATCGTGGAGAAAATACGTGAGACAAGTAAATCGTTACGTGCCGGGTATCAGCCGGAGTTGTATGAGAATTTCAAACAAATGGTCAGCGGACTGGATACGGATATTCGTCACCAGGTTATTCGCGCGTTTGCGATTTATTTTCAGTTGGTGAATATCGCTGAGCAAAACCATCGTATTCGTCGTAAGCGGGATTATGAGCATTCCGCTGGTGAAGATGTTCAGCCCGGTTCCATTGAAAGTTCCGTTCAGGAGCTTAAACAAGGGGGCTTCTCCGCTGAGGACGTTAGCAACTTGCTGAAAGAGCTCTCTTTGGAGCTGGTCATGACCGCACATCCTACAGAAGCGACACGACGAGTAATTCTGGATATCCACAAGCGCATTTCCGAGGACGTCATGCTGCTGGATAATCCGATGCTTACCTTGCGTGAGCGGGAACAGGTACGGGAGAATCTGCTAAACGAAGTAATTACGCTGTGGCAGACAGATGAGCTGCGTGATCGCAAGCCAACTGTATTAGATGAAGTGAGAAATGGAATGTATTATTTTCACGAGACCTTGTTTCATGTACTGCCAGATGTATACCAAGAATTGGAACGATGTTTGGACAAATATTATCCCGAACAAAAATGGCACATACCCACTTATCTGAGATTTGGTTCCTGGATCGGTGGAGACCGGGATGGCAATCCGTCTGTGACAGCTCATGTGACTTGGGAAACGTTACGTATGCAGCGCAAGTTGGCTTTGAGAGAATATCAGCACACGTTAAAGGAACTCATGGGTTACTTGAGTTTCAGCACCAGCATTGTGCGAGTTTCCGATGATCTGCTGGCTTCTATTGAAGAAGACCGTACTCACATTACACTTAAAAAGATGGAAGTATGGCATAACGAAAAAGAGCCTTATCGCATTAAACTAGCATTTATGATTGCTAAAGTGAACAACATCCTGGATGAAAGCAAACAGGGCACCAATGAGCGTTATAACTCTGCGGAAGAGCTCATTGCAGACCTAAATGTTATTGATAACAGCCTGCGTCATCATTTTGCCGATTATGTAGCAAACACATATATTCAAAAGATGATTCGCCAGGTAGAGTTGTTTGGATTTCACACAGCTACGCTGGATGTGCGTCAGCATAGTCAAGAACATGAAAATGCGATGACTGAAATTCTTTCTAAAATGAATATTGTGTCGGATTACAGTAAGCTGTCAGAAGAAGAAAAAATAAATCTGCTGGAAAAGCTGCTGAATGAACCTCGTCCGATTACTTCACCGTATTTAAAATATAGCGATAGCACACAGGAATGTCTTGACGTATATCGTACGATTTATTTGGCTCAGGAGGAATTCGGCAAGCAGTCCATTACAAGCTACTTGATCAGTATGACTCAGGGAGCCAGTGACTTACTGGAGGTTATGGTCTTATCCAAAGAGGTGGGCCTGTTCCGCATCGAGAAGGATGGCACTGTTATCTGTACGCTGCAATCTGTTCCTTTGTTCGAAACGATAGATGATCTGCACGCTGCACCCGATATTATGAGAAGATTGATGAACTTGCCTGTATATCGACAATCTGTGGCTGCGATGGACCAGCTTCAGGAGATTATGCTGGGATACTCAGACAGTAATAAAGATGGCGGTGTGGTTACAGCGAACTGGGAACTTCGGGTCGCTATGAATAGCATTACGGAAGTAGTTAATGAGTTTGGCGTAAAAGTGAAGTTTTTCCATGGTCGTGGAGGTGCGCTGGGTCGTGGTGGAATGCCACTTAATCGCAGTATTTTGGCTCAGCCTCCTCATACGATTGGAGGCGGAATCAAGATTACGGAGCAAGGCGAAGTACTATCATCCCGATACTCGCTTAGAGGCATCGCGTACCGGAGCTTGGAGCAGGCAACATCGGCGCTGATTACGGCTGTGGCATATCATCGTTCCGGGAAGAAGGAAGTGTTTGAGGAGAGCTGGGAGGAGATTATCGCCCGCATTTCCCAAGTATCACTGGATAAGTATCAGGATTTGATTTTCCGAGATCCAGATTTCTTCAACTTCTTCAAAGAATCTACACCGTTGCCTGAGGTGGGCGAGCTGAATATTGGATCTCGTCCGTCCAAGCGTAAGAACAGCGAACGTTTTGAGGACTTGCGCGCCATTCCATGGGTTTTTGCATGGACACAAAGCCGTTACTTATTACCTGCGTGGTATGCGGCTGGAACAGGTTTGCAAAGCTTCTATCAAAACAATGAGGATAACCTTAAAGTGCTGCAAACGATGTTTAGGGACTCTGCTTTCTTCCGGTCACTTATTGATACACTGCAAATGGCAATCGCTAAAGCGGATTTACTGATTGCAGAAGAGTACGCTGGGATGTCGGATAACGAAGAGGCCCGGCAGCGCATTTTCGGGCAGATTTCAGCGGAGTTCAAGCTGACATCTGAGTTGATTTTGAAAATAACCGGACAATCCGAGATTTTGGACGACGTGCCGGTTATCCAGGAATCTATCCGGTTACGTAATCCTTATGTCGATCCGTTAAGTTACTTGCAGGTTCAATTATTAAGTGAGCTACGGGAGCTGCGGGATCAGAACGGTGATGACACTGAAATGCTGCGTGAGGTATTGTTGACGATTAACGGAATTGCCGCAGGCTTAAGAAATACGGGCTGATATAGTGTGGTTGTACGAATACAGGCAATCGGGTACTCATGGGGTGCCCGATTGTGCTGTTTGTATATTGATGGCAGGTGTGTTTGCAGTTAGTAACAATACTACAGTTGATTTCCGGATAAAATTAAACTACGATGAATAATCATAAACATGTAGTAAGTAACCCATCAGCAAGTCTGGGGGAGTATAGAGTGGATAATATGGAAAGCCGCTTGGTAAGGCTGGTACAGAAAGGCGATCAGCGAGCTTTTGCGGAGTTAGTCGAGTTATATAAAGATCGGATTTTTCATCTTTCCTACCGGATGCTAGGTAATCGCCATGAGGCGGAGGATCTGGTGCAGGAAACTTTTTTGCGTGTGTATCGTAATTTGGAAAAATACGATCATGGACAGAAGTTCTCAACCTGGATTTATCGAATTGCTACAAATCTGTGCATTGATCGTCTGCGAAGGAGAAAACCTACATACTCACTTGATGCTGAAATGAATGATCAGGAAGGTGTCGATGGGTACGCCATGCTCGCCAGTGAAGAGCTTACCCCTGAGGGGAGTACGCTTCTGTCCGAAACGCAGGCTTTAATTCATGACGCCATTGACAGCCTTCCGGATAAATATAGGACGATTATGGTTTTACGGTACTTGCAGGAGCTTTCCTTACAGGAAATCAGCGATGTGCTCAATCTCCCAGTTACCACGATTAAGACAAGAGTACACAGGGGGCGGGATTTTCTGCGCAAAAAACTGGAGCACAAGCTATAGATCATACGCATAGATTCTAGGAAAAGAGTCTGCATAGATGTTTTTATGAAACATAATGCTCGTTGTAACGTATGTAAGATGAGCAAAGTTTCTAAGCCGGAGCATGTTATGTTGAGAAACACGGAAGAATATTAGAAAGGATTGGCTCATATGGATTGCAAACAAGCCGTCTCTTTTATGCATGACTATCTAGATGGCGACCTGTCTGAGCAGGACAAACATGAGTTGGAACAGCACTTGTTAGACTGCCCGGAATGCCGCATGCGTTTTAAAGAGCTGGAGCGGACGGATGCGATGCTTTACGGTACACGCTATCATCAAGTGCCGTGTGTATCGGATGAGCTGACATTTCGCATTATGAATGCTTTGCCGCCGCATAAAAGACAGACTGCGGTGCCTATGCTGACGTGGGTGAAAAGGCATCCCGCTGTAACAGCCGCTGCCTTCTTCCTTATTGTTATATGCTCAAGCATGGCCAGCTTTTCTAGCACGGACCATCAATTGGTAGTCAAAGGAAGCCAACTGGATCAAGTCGTTATTCAGGGTGATACTGTGATTGTGCCTGAAGGGAAATCCATTGCCGGAGATCTAACAGTGCAAAATGGTGAAGCCCGTGTATACGGCGATGTGGAAGGAAATGTAACTGTAATTGATGGTTCTTATTATCAAGCGTCCACCGCTCATATTGCAGGACAGGTTAAAAGTATTGATCAAACCTTGGATTGGATTTGGTACAAGGTTACTGATTTATTCGGGGGACCCTCTTCTCCATAAAAGAAGCTTGAAATGGCAAGGACGATATCGAGCGCCTCTTTCCGCTGGAAAAGGCGTTTTTTTGTATATGAAGCTGGCGAATTGTACTGTATTTTACTGATTTTAGCGGTTCTTTTGTCACACAGCTTGCAACGTGAGCCTGATCGTTATAACCTAGATAGAGAGAGCATACTGTGTACATATTACACCCACTCACTACAGAAAATTGCGGGGGCATGCGCATGTTGGATTATTTTGCGGACCTGACTTGGAAAGAGTCCATTAAAGATATTATCGACATTTTGATCGTAACCTATATTATGTATCAGCTTATTTTACTTGTTCGCGGAACGCGTGCAGTTCAATTGTTGAAAGGGATTCTATTTCTGGTTGTCATTTGGGCGGTTAGTACCTGGTTTGATTTGTATACCCTCAAGTGGTTGATGAACCAGATGTTCACCTTTGGTGTGGTGGCTATCTTTATTATTTTTCAGCCTGAGTTGCGTCGTGCACTAGAACAGTTGGGGCGTGGCAAACTATTTGGGCGTTCGTCTGCGGATGATGAAGAAATTAACAAGTTAATCGGAGAAATGATTAAGGCGCTGAATTATTTATCACGTAGGAAAATAGGAGCTTTGGTCGTATTTGAGCGTGAGACAGGGCTAAACGAATATACAGAGTCTGGTATCAAGACACAGGCTGTAGTCAGTTCTGAACTGCTAATTAACATCTTCATTCCTAATACCCCTCTGCATGATGGTGCGGTGATTATTCAAAATAAACAGATTGCTTCTGCGGCCTGTTATTTGCCATTATCGGAAAATCCGTTCATCAGCAAGGAGTTGGGAACCCGTCACCGGGCTGCGATTGGGGTGAGTGAGGTAACGGATGCCGTAACTGTCGTGGTGTCAGAGGAAACAGGGCAAATTTCTTTGGCCATTAATGGACAGGTCGTGCGCGACATTAAGGAAGAATCCCTAATCTCCAAGCTGTATGAGGAGTTGCGGCCAACACAGTCTTTGAAGGAAAAACGCGGCTCATTCTGGAATCGGAGGGGAGGCCGTGGAAATTCATGATGGACAAATGGATTAACAATAATACGATTTCAAAGATTTTGGCGCTTGCGGTTGCTGTTCTGCTGTGGGGAATGGTCCATCTAGATACAGGTACACCTTCATCTACGCTGACCGTTTCTTATAATAATAAAGTGATTGATAATGTGGCCATTCAGGCCAGTGGTCTGGATGATTCAAAATATGTATTGTCTACCATGGATACTGACCATGTAAAGATGGAAGTTAGAGGACAGCGCTCTGTGCTGACTTCCTTTTTCGCGGATAATTATCAGGCAAAGCTAAACTTAAACGGCTTAGGAGCAGGCACTAAAACATTAT
Organism: Paenibacillus sp. OT2-17; assembly: GCF_009827695.1. Classification (NCBI taxonomy): domain Bacteria; kingdom Bacillati; phylum Bacillota; class Bacilli; order Caryophanales; family Paenibacillaceae; genus Paenibacillus; species Paenibacillus sp. OT2-17. The sequence goes on from NZ_WUDQ01000036.1 coordinate 6,992, forward strand.
CACTCGAACCGGATTTACCGGACGGGGTGGAATTGGTATCTATGACTCCTAACCGTGTTACAGTGACGATTGAGGAAAAACAAACGAAATCATTTAATGTATCTATAGTTCCTAAGGGAAATCCAGATGCGGGATTGCAGCTTGGTAAGCCTGTGATTGCTCCTCAAACCGTGAAGGTTACCTTGCCCAAAAGCCAGTTGAGTACCGTCACTGCCGTTCAGGGGGCTGTTAATACGGATGGCATCTCAGAAAAGTTTGAACAGAACCGTGTAAAACTGAAGGCTTATAACAAAAAGGGACAGGAACTTACAGGTGCGGTCATTGAGCCATCCACTGTGTCCGTTGAAATTCCGGTAACTCAGCAGGCGAAATCTGTGCCTGTTAAGATTGTATATTCCGGAGAGTTGCCAGACGGATTGGCGCTTTCTAAAGTCAATGCAAACGTGAAAGAAGCGGCGGTGTATGCATCGCAGGATGTATTGGGCAGCCTTAGTTCTTACGTCACGGCTACATTGGATTTAAGTCAATTTACGGAAGCGGGGACCCGTGCAGTTCAAGCTAATTTGGCAGCCCCTTCAGGTTCTGATAAAATCGAGCCAGGGTCAATACAAATTCAGGTGACCGTCGTTCCTTCCAATGAAGTCACAGATACGGAACGGACGCTGTCAGGCATCCCAATCGTTTTACAAGGTGCAGGAGATGGAGCGACTGCGACTGTTACAGCGCCCGCAGGCAAGACGATGGATGTTACTGTGAAGGGCCCGCAGGATATGGTAAACAATTTAACCAATGATGATATTAGTTTGGTGGCAGATGTAAGTGGCCTCGCGGCTGGTCAACACGAGGTTACTCTGAAAGTAGGCTTGCCTAAATATATTACGCAAGCCGGAAATGCTAGCCAACTAAAGGCAACGGTCAACATTGAGAGCCCTTCTACTCCTGCTGTAACGAATCCAAACAGTGAGAATGAATCAAACCCCTCTGGTAGTGGCGAAAAGGGGCAGGAGAGGCCACAGGAGGGGCAAGGCAGTCAAAGTGGAGACTCTGACGCTAAGACCGGGGACAACGCAGCTGCGGAGGATAAAACAAATCCTCATAACGGCGCAGATTCTTCTGCGAATGGAACCTCGGAGAACAGTCAGCCATAACATGTTTTATCTGTAGTAAATAATCAAGATTTATTAGACAAAAAAAGGGAGTCATTTTACATGGGGAAATATTTTGGTACAGATGGTGTACGAGGCGTTGCTAATCAGGAACTTACAGCCGAACTGGCATATAGCATTGGCCGCTGCGGCGGATATGTTTTAGCAGGTAATGTAGAGAAACCGACAGTTGTTATTGGTATGGATACACGGATATCCGGACTGATGCTGGAATCGGCTCTTGTAGCCGGTTTGCTGTCCATTGGGGCTAATGTGGTTCGTCTAGGTATTGTTTCGACACCTGGGGTGGCATATCTCACACGTCAATTGAAAGCTGACGCTGGTGTAATGATCTCAGCATCACACAATCCAGTTGAAGACAACGGCATTAAGTTTTTTGGCGGCGACGGTTTTAAATTGACAGACGAAACGGAATTGAAAATTGAAGAGCTGATGGATGCAAAAGAAGACCAACTGCCTCGTCCGATTGGCGGCGGATTGGGAACGGTTGTTGTAGACGAGCATTCCCGCTACGATTATCTGGAGTTCTTGAAAACAACAATTAGCCATTCTTTTGAAGGGTTAAAAATTGTACTGGATTGTGCAAACGGAGCAGCTTATGAGCTGGCGCCGAAGCTTTTTGCAGAACTGGGAGCTGAGGTACATACCATCGGTGCCGAGCCAAACGGTTTGAATATCAATGATCATTGCGGATCGACTCATCCTGAGAAGTTGAAAGAGGAAGTGCGCCGCTTGAAAGCGGATATTGGTCTGGCCTTTGACGGCGATGCCGACCGTCTGATCGCGATTGATGAGAACGGGGAAGAGGTAGACGGCGACTATATTCTCTGCATTTGCGGAGATGCAATGAACCGCGCGGGAAAACTTAAGGATAGCACCATTGTATCGACAGTGATGAGTAATATCGGTTTTTATAAAGCTACTGAAAAGCTGGCACTCAAGACTGCAAAAACTGCGGTCGGGGACCGTTATGTGATGGAAGAAATGCGTCGGGGTGGATTTAATCTGGGCGGTGAGCAGTCTGGTCATGTTATTTTCCTGGATCACAATACGACAGGCGATGGCATGCTGACCGGGATTCAGCTGGTAGATACCTTGAAAGCTTCTGGCAAGAAAATGAGTGAGCTAAAATCGCTCATGAAACAGTATCCGCAAGTGCTCGTAAATGTGCGTGTGCAGGACAAACGCAATTACGAGGGGAATCCTGCTATTGCAGAAGCAATTGAGCAGGTGGAACAACAATTGGGTGATAATGGGCGTGTATTGGTCCGTGCTTCAGGCACAGAATCACTTATTCGTGTGATGGCCGAAGGCCCGGATAAGGACGAACTGGAGCAATTTGTCGGTCAGATCGTAGATGTCGTGAAGAAAGAATTAGTTTAAAATTTTGTAAACGTCGGTTGCCTGCGAAAAAGAAGCAGGCAACGGCGTTTGCGGTTATTTACTAACGATTTATGACCTTCATGGTGTAATTATGAATAAAGTGTCATTGCCAAATGATACTTAGCTGAATATAATATAGGGATGCTGTGACTCAGATAGAGAAAGTGAGGGTTGTAAGGTTCGTAATACAAGCGCCAGAGCTTGATTTTGTGCGGGGGGACTTGGTGGAGAAGCAACGGATTCAGTTGAGATAAAGTTGCTCGCAAATCGGTTCACGACAAAACAAGCTGACGAGGTGAAGGTGTTCGAAACATTCGGCGGGGACCTTCCGGTGAAGCATCAAGCCGTAAACCGGCAGCGGAAAATGAACAGGCAACTGTTTACACAACGCACCGGTAGATGCCTTTATTATTTTATAACCTAAATTATAAGATTCATTTCATGAATGTGCGGCCATCATCATTGGCGTGCGCGGTTTGGGAATTTCGTTACATTCGTGAAGAGATGCCTGTAAATTCTATAGTTATCATTGACAACTTCATAGATGAATGAACTTTATTCCGCAATCTACCGCACACGTTAGTCCTGTGATGAGTCGTCTTGTGAAATGATGATCGGGAGGATAACGAATATGTGTGGCATTGTAGGATATATTGGTAATCAGAATACACAAGAGGTATTGATTGACGGATTAAAGAAGCTGGAGTATCGCGGTTATGACTCTGCGGGTATTGCCGTGTTTACAGATTCAGGATTGCAAGTAGCTAAGGCTAAAGGTCGTCTGGCGAATCTGGAAGCTAAACTGGATGGTACGCCATTGGTAGGCCATGCAGGTATCGGACATACACGTTGGGCAACGCACGGTAAGCCTTCTGATGAAAACTCCCATCCACATTTGGATGAGAGCCAAAAGTTCTCTGTAGTTCACAACGGAATTATTGAGAACTATCTGGAGCTGAAGGAGCAGCTGATCAGCGAAGGTCATACCTTTATTTCCGAAACGGACACGGAAGTTATTTCCCATCTGGTTGCGCGTGAATATAAAGGGGATATCGTTAAAGCAGTACAAAAAGCTATTACCTTTATGCGAGGTGCTTTTGCACTGGGTGTGCTGACAGAGCATGAGCCTAATAAGCTGGTTGCTGTTCGTCAAGCTAGCCCGCTGGTTATTGGTGTGGGAGAAGGCGAGAACTTTATCGGTTCCGACATTCCGGCTATTCTGAAATATACACGCAATGTATTTATTTTGAACGATGGCGAAATGGCTGTTTTGACCAGTGATGCTGTCGAATTAATGACAATCGAAGGCCAATTTATTTCTCGGGAAATGATTCATGTCGAATGGGATGCTGTAACAGCAGAAAAAGGCGGCTATGAGCATTTCATGCTGAAAGAAATTCACGAGCAGCCTAAGGCTTATCGTGACACAATGTTGGGCCGTATCGATAAAGATGCTAAAAAAGTTGTTCTTCCTGAGTTGAAGCTGACAGAAGAACAAATTAAAAATATCCGCAACATTCAAATTGTTGCGTGTGGTACAGCTTACAATGCTGGTTTGATTGGTCGTACAGTTATTGAAAGTCTGGCTCGTATACCGGTAGAAAATGATGTAGCTTCCGAATATCGTTATCGTTCACCTATCGTAACACCAGAGACATTGGTGATCGTGGTGAGCCAATCCGGTGAAACTGCTGACACGTTGGCAGCACTGCGTGAAGCACAAGCAAACGGCGCTCATGTACTGGCGATTACAAACGTAGTCGGTAGCTCCATTGCCCGTGATGCAGATGATGTGTTGGTTACACTGGCAGGACCGGAAATTGCCGTAGCCTCCACTAAAGCATATTCTTCGCAGTTGATTGCTTTCTATCTGTTTGGTTTGTATCTCGCTCAAGTGCGTGGCACACAAACGGATGAGCAAGTAGCTCATGTGCTGGCTGCTATGGAATCCCTGCCAGAGCAAGTGGAAGAGATGCTGGGTAAAGCAGATGCGATCAAAGCCTATGCTGAGCAAATTGCAAGCCACAAGCACCTGTTCTTTATTGGTCGCGGTCAGGACTATGCTGTAGTACAGGAAGGCTCCCTGAAGCTCAAGGAAATCTCCTACATTCATTCCGAGGCTTATGCTGCGGGTGAATTGAAGCATGGTACACTGGCATTGATTGAAGACGGCATTCCGGTTATCGCTTTGGTAACACAGGAATCCGTGTTGGAGAAAACCGTGAGCAACATTAAGGAAGTTAAGGCTCGTGGTGCAGATGTTCTTGCAATTACGTACGAAGAGCACGCAGTTGAGTTGCTGAAGTCCGTGGATCAGGTATTTGCCATTCCAAAGACACTTCCAATCCTGTCTGCTGCAATTTCGGTTGTATCTCTCCAACTGTTGGCTTACTACGCTTCTCTTGCACTGGGTCATGATGTTGACAAACCACGTAACCTGGCGAAAAGTGTTACCGTAGAATAAGCTTTAGTAAAATGCTAAACTAATTGTCTGGTGATAAAAAAGTGTGGAACCAGTAAAAAAAGTCTGGAACTGGTCATTTTACAAACATCAAGAAAGATCCCGATGATATATCGGGATCTTTTTAGCTTAGGAGGGCAATTATGTCTACAATAGGCCAACGAATTCGAACTATTAGAAAAACAAACAACTTAAATCAAATAAAGTTTGCAAATACAATTGGAATTTCTCAAGGAACGTTGAGTGAACTAGAGCAAGATAAATATAGACCCTCTCTTGATATAATTATAGCAATTAAAGAAAACTTCAATTCCCATATAGAGTGGTTAATCTTTGGAGATACGCCTGTATCAAAGAACCCTATTTTTAATTTAGCTATTGAAGCCTAGGAACTAGAACTTATTTCTTTGTTTCGAGAACTTACTAAAGAAGATAGAGATGAAATTATTGATTTTATAAAGCTGAAGATTGTTCGGTACTAATCTTTCCCGGAAGCTTCTTATTAAGATGCCTTAAAAATGTTAAAAGAAAATAAAGTATTAGACCGTAAAACAAAGTTCTAGACTAAGAAAATAAAGATATAGATTGAGAAAATAAAGTCTTAGACTGACGATTCGTCATTAAGCTAACGGGCAGGTTAGTGATGGTGGCTACCGCCAAAAGTCTTGGAATCCCTTTAAAGAAGAGAAATACACTTAACATCAAATTTTGGTTATATCGTTTTAGAAGAGTTCTACTAGTAAGTCATAAGTCCATCTCCATTTTTTTCATAATCGGTTCTAAGCGCCGATTTTATTTCCGTGGAACAATTCAAAAGAACGGCCGCTGTTCGCATCGTTTGCGACAGGGCCGTTTTTTGTTTTTCGTAGGCTAGCTTCAAATTGCTATTCTTGCCAAACACTCATAGGGTCCCATGGCTTGATTTGATTACCATATTTTCCGGCCAAAAAAGCTTTCATGTCTTCCAGCTTAGCAGGCACCTCGTTCCAAATTGGAAGGGGTGGTAACCCTCGTTTGCTTTTCAATAGGATATCCACTGTAACATACAAGCGTTCTGGCTGAATCCAATGAAGAAAGCGGGAAATATCAATTTGCTTGGTCAGGGACAAGGAATCAATTTCGCCATTGTAATGCTTGTTGAACTCGCTGATCAGATTCAGGAGGTAGTCTCTCTGCTCCTTCACGAAGTCCAGGCCGCAGATGGCGCCATGTCCTGGAACAACGATTTCGGGTTTAATTTCATCAATAATGCGATCAAGCACTTTAACCCAATTGAGGGTTCCCTCTTCGCTGTATGCCGTACAACCGTTAAACACGACATCGCCGGCGAACAGCACTTTTTCTTTTGGCATCCACAGCAGCAAGTCACTGTCAGAGTGGGCCGGAGCTACGTTGTAAATCATAACTTCCGTATCTCCAAGACGGATGTTGATATCGTCCTTTATCTCAATATTCGGGAGCACCCATTCTACGCCTTCCAGGTCGAATCCTTCAAATTCCGCTGCAAAAAACCGCTCGCCCGAAGTCGATTCCGGAGAATCCTTTCCTCTTCTAATGACGCTGTCCATCCAGGCGATATTTTCGGTGAGACGCTCTCTGGACGCTTCCTTGTGCATAATAATGCAAGCATCTTCAAACACTTTGTTTCCCCAGGCATGGTCGCTGTTATAGTGCGAGTTCACCACATATGCGGGAGAGCCGCCGTTGCTTACTTCCATAAAAGCCTCCCGCATTTCCCGCGCATGGAACAAATCGAAGAACGTGTCATACACCAGCCCTTCACCCTTGTTGATGAACCCGGCATTGGCCCAACTGATGCCGCGATACGGCGAAATACCGGCAAAGACGCCATCTGCAACTTCAAAAAATTTAACACGAGGTTTTTGGATAATACGTCCATACTTCATGAAAATTCTCCTTTGCGTATATGTTTTTGGGGTAAGGCATACTGACTATGTCTTTATTATAGAGAATGGAAAACAGAAATGCAAGCATGTACTTGCATGCATTTTCTCTGTGCTATATGATAGTAACAGAACAACATCACACTACATGGATGGAGGCGCTGCAACATGAAGCTAGTAACCTTTCAAACCAAGACATCCCAGGAACCTTTGTTTGGGCTTGTAATTAACGAGAAATTTGTCGTGTCTTTTGCCGCAATCATGAAAAAGCAGGGAACATTCGTTGACAGTCTTGAATGTATGGACAGCTATCTTCATTATTTGCCGGCAAGTTATGATGCCGCTAAGGAATTGATGCAATATGCTGTCGAACAGTCGCATCAATTCAATGAACATGAAATCTGCCCGATTGCAGCGGTAAAACTGCTGCCGCCGGTTCCGAATCCGGCTGCGCTTATCGATTTTGGGCTGACGCCAAGACATCTGAGAAATGCTGGCGCAAATCTGCTGCAAAGAGAATATACAGGGCCGGAAAGAGAAGAGCTTAAACGAAATATTACCGAAAAATTCCAGGAAGATCCGAATAAAGTAACTTTCAGTTATTACAAGTGTAACCATAATGCATTAATTGGCGATGGGGATACGATTCATTGGCCTTCGTACACTTCCTACCTGGATATCGAGCCGGAGCTGGCCTTTGTTACAGGGAAGGGGAACTGCATTGCAGGTTATGTTATTTTTAACGACAGTACTGTCCGCGATGTGCAGTGGCCGGATTTTCAGGCGCTGACCGGACCGACGCGCTGCAAAGATTTTGATCGCAGCAAAGGAATAGGACCATTTCTGGTTACGCCGGATGAAATCGACAACCCGCTGGTACTGGATGTGGATGTACGCATCGGGGAGAGACTGCACTGGAAGGGAAGCACATCCGAGTATTCTGCACATCCTGCAAAAGTGATGGAGGAGGTTCTCAAAGTTTTCACGCCGCTCCCGGGCACGATTATAGGAATGGGGACGATACCGGATTGCTGCGCAATCGAGACCGAACAATGGCTGTTGCCCTCTGACCGAATCCAGATTACATTTGATAAATTAGGCACGCTCACGCAATTGGTGCCTGATCATGTCAAGATTACGGAACCAAGCCGCTGGGAAAAAAGAAGCGATTTGCCTTAAATAAACGTTTATGAAAATGATGAACCCCGACCCTGCTGCACATGCAAAACTTGTAGTAGAATAGGTTTAACATATGCAAAAGGAGAAATACAATGCAAACTTCAGACAGAATCATTGAAGCCGCGACACGGCTCATCAAAAAGAAGGGCTATCGGGGAGTAAGCACCAAAGCCATTGCAACGGAAGCTAAAGTCAATGAATCTACGATTTTCCGGCAATTTGGAAGCAAGAAAGGCATATTGGAAGCCATCATTGAAAGACATTCGGATATCCCGCAATTTGAGAAGCTGTTAAAAGAGGACGCGACCGATAATCCGGAAGTCGATCTGCTGAATGTAAGCCAGCAGTACCGTTTGTTTTTCCATAAAAATGCGGACATCATTTTGATTGGCATCCGCGACAAAGGAATGCTTCCCGAATTGGACAGAGTGCTGGCCGATCCGCCGGTGAAGCTGCACTCCTTGCTGGTTGAATATTTTGAACGCTTGCAGAAGAAAAAAGTTATAGCCAGACAGGATGAGCGTCTTGCCGCCATGTCTTTTCTCTCGATGTGCTACGGATTTCAGATGAGCGAGCTGATTCACCGGCAATATCAGTCCCAACTCGTCACCGAGGAAGAGTTCTACAAGCACAGTGTCTCATTGTTTGTAAAAGGAATTTTGTCTCAGTCATAAGCTTTGTTGATTTATTTAAATATGCCGAAGACTGCTTGCGCAGCTTTAACTCTAGAACAATTGAAAGAAGATGCACCAAGATGCTCGAAAGCTCGTTATACTGCAACCGGGACATTATTTCTGGCAAGGCTCCGTCATCAATGACATTCTAAAAAAATCCAAAAATATGGATATCTTTATCGTTGCTGATCGGGCGGAGCACCATGGAGAGCGGATTCTGCCAGCCAAAATGACCAATCGGAAGAAAAACCCGTTATATCACCGCTTAAATTCACGGGAAGTGGATGAGAAAATTGGACGAATCAAAAGGGGAAGATTCAAGGTCTTTATTGGTGCGGCTCCTGGAGTTGGCAAAACCTACACTATGCTGCGAGAGGGCAATCATCTTCTTAAAAAGGGCATTGATGTTGTAATTGGTTTGCTGGAAACGCATGGGCGAAAAGAAACCATCCAGCAGGTTGCAGAACTGCCATTAATCGAGCGCACAATATTCAGGCACTGAACTTGTAGAAATGGATACTGGGGCAATCTACAGGGGTGCGTGTCAGGGAAACCGTCCCGGATTCCATTCTTCGCCTTGCTGACGAGGTCGAGCTGATCGATGTGGCACCGCAGGCTCTACAAGCCCGTATGAAGGAAGGAAAGATATATGCCCGGGAGAAGATAGATCAGACTCTGGGGAACTTTTTTAAAATTGGAAAATTAATTGCTTTAAGGGAGCTGGCGCTTCGGGAAATTGCGGACGATGTGGATGAACGTCTGGAAGCATGGGAGCGCAAAAGTTCCTTACGTGGACCCTGGAATAAGCGGGAGGTCATTTTCGTATGCGTCAAGCTGAGTTCCAATGCAGAAAGGTTAATCCGGCGGGGATTTAGAATTGCATTCCGACTAAAGGCACAATGGATTGTCACATATGTACACCCAACGGATACGATGAATGAAGAGGAATTGATGAAAAAAGAGAAACTCGAAAGCCTGGTAGTGCGTCTAGGCGGGCATTTTGAAGTTGTGCCACTTGGGCATTCTGATAAGCTTGCAGATATTCTTCTTGCCAGAGCTAATGAATATCATACTACCCAACTCATTATTGCTTAGAGTGACAGCCCCATATGGAAACGTTTACGAGAAGGAACAATTATCCAAAAGTTGCTGCGCACTGCGCGGCATATGGATATTCTTGTGGTCGCCAATTACGATCCTCATATCAAGCGAGATACTCTTCCTGATAGTATTATGCAAGGTTAAGTATAAGAGAAGAGTATCATTGAATGCCTGCATTCAAATAAATGGAACCTCGTTATACTATGGTTAAAAACCATTTGAAAATTATATTGCAAAAGTTGCATCTTCAAAATCGTGTCCAGCTTACAAGATATGCGCTTGAACAAGGCACCTGAAAAGTGGGGAGAAGGTTGTTTTTATGCGCGCAATCAAGCTATATGTGGGGGCTGGTAAATCACAAATTGTCTCCAAGCTATGTCATCCCTCTTGCTACGTTTAACATACCAGGATTGAACATTTGCGCGAGTTTTTTCAATCCCTTCATTGTACTCATTCAAATATTAATAACGACTTGTTTACCATTGCCCACAATAACTGCCTCCTGCTTCACATGCAAAGAGCCATTCGCTTTACTAAAATCCGAAAGAACATGTTTTATTTTTTAAATAGAGATAAAGTTGAACAAACCCATTCTTTTTATACAACAACAATGTATTCAAAATTTCTCAGTCGCTTTGGCGAAGAAATGTTGTCGCAAATTGGGCTGTCAGATCAGGATATTGTGCTTCCTTCGCTCTGGGGAAAAGAGGCGTTGATTAATCCCCTTATCTACATTATTTATATGATTTATTTCTCTGATTCAGTGGCCAACTTTTTGAAATTAAAATCCGATGAGGGGCTAAGTAATAACGGATAATTATAAAATGACTTTTTTAATTGAAGGAGAAGCTTTAAATATGATTTGAGAACTCAACTTTATTGTATATAGACACTAATTTGTCTTCGGACAATAAAGTTGTGTACTAAATATTAATGAAAAATAACAATAATATCTCTTCTTAGTAAGTATTTAACAAAAGTCTGATGAGCAAGTATCATCGGGCTTTTTTATTAAATTCAGGAGGCGACTGCTTTGGCTCAATCAGAGCGAGTATAGTTGCATGACAAATCAAAGGGCTTTGAACCCTTTCCTGTATTGGTATCTTAAGTAATTGAAGCAGGAGAAATCCAAGTTTCTGTTGAAAACAGTATGAGAAATCAAGAGCTTATTGTCGCGATAAAAAAATGTTTTTTTATCTAAAATACAAATGAATATATAATATATATATAACTATTATAAATTAAGTATTTATTTCATTTTTATGGATGGTAGGTGGAGCAATGAAGACTTTGGGTGAAAAGATAAAGAGTATAAGTAAATTAAATAAGCTTAATCAAACTGACTTTTCATCTACTATTGGCATTTCTCAGGGTACATTAAGTGAATTGGAAAAAGATAAATACAAACCATCCTTAGAAACCGTAATTGCCCTTAAACTAAATTTCGATATTGATTTAGATTGGTTGTTACTTGATGAGGCGGCAACTTTTTATAGTGGATTATTTCAAGTTAAGTTAGATGATCTTGAATCAAAATTAATCTCAGGATTTCGAAAGTTAGACCTGGGCGATAAACAGGAAATAGAGGGAATTGTTGATTTGAAGTTAAAGCGGTATAGAGATAAATGAACCTTCGCGGAGCCGTGAAGGGGACTCATTATTGCAAAGCCTTCAGTAGTTATGTTTTAAGTTCACATTAGACATATGATCCATCCAATTGAGATGGACACACGGCTATCCATATAAATCTGGAAGAAGAAAGTCCCAATTTTTTTACTATAGGGTCTCCGAAGCAAAAAGTGATTGATGTTATGGGAACTTCGACATCGGCCATCGGAAACTCATGGACTTATGGGAATCAAATGTGGAATTGGACTCTAATGATCATATCATTGGGTGGAATAATATCAACCATAATTTGAAAGTATCTATTGGCTCAAAGAAGAAGGGGGCCGCTCCATTTACGATAGGATCTTCCATCCAAGATGTAATTGATGCCATGGGCACACCGACGTCTATAAGATGTTCGTTACGAATCCTGGTTTGAATATTAGTGCTCCTTGGAGTATATGCGTACACTCTTATATCCTTCTACAGCTCATGCGAAGCCATGAGTCGGGGGGGTCAAAGAGGAAATTCAAAGAATAGAGCTTCCTTTTGGAAGCTTGAATGTAGTGATCCCAAGTCCGCAGCTTAATGTCAAAGATGCACTTGGTCAATTAAGTGAGGATTCTTTAGTTTGTGCTGGGCGTATTAATTACGAGTTATTGATGGAGTATGCTGCAAAAGGTTTCTTTAAAAAATCTGAGATTAATCGGTTTCGTCAGTTAAAAAATATAACGACTAAATATATACTGACCAAGCTGGAGAAAGACGAATGGATGCATAAATTTTTTCATAAAAAGCAACCCAATTTAAGATTCCTCTAAGACGACACTATCTGTAGCAGTGTTATTTTTCAAAGGGATTGGAGAATAAAAGAAAGCAACCTAAGATAATCCGACGGAGACCAAAGATGTGAAAATTACGTGCTGAGCGATTGTATACCAACCTCGATAACCAAGATATTTATGATGGTAAGACCTATTTGTTTATTCCTTAAAGCACAATTCATGGTATAATCTCACTAAATATACATCCTTTATAATTTACGTTTTTTTGTCGAAAGTTAATTTATTAAGAAGCTAGCCTAGTACTGAAATCTCTCTTGAAAAATTATATATCACACATCTTAAAGTCAGGCACCTTGTTTTTACAATGGGGCTTTTTTTGCATTAGAAACTACGAGGTGAATGGAGGGGCATTATGGCTCAAGCATATCCAATTCCCACCACGATAGAAAAATGGATAAAACAAGGTAAAGGCCAGGGTATGGGAAACCCGTAAAGCGCCAATATATCCCCAAGAAGGATGCGGATCGGGCATACGAGATCATTCGAACGATAATGGAACGTCTGGAGTTAACGTTACACCCGACCAAAACGCGAATCGTCGGACTATGGACAGGAGAAGAAGGCTTCGACTTCCTAGGCATGCATCACCGAAAGACGAAGGCCGAAACTTCCGAAAGCCAAGTATATTATACGACCCAACAATGGCTGTGCCGTAAGGCAAAGGAGCGAATTAGGGAAGTCGTGAAGGAACGACTAGCCCCTGCGAATATGCGTCACAAATCATTCCAAGAACATTTGGAATACTTAAACCCGAAAATACAGGGTTGGCGTAACTACTACGTTACGACCTACAGCCAAAGGAAGATGGCTAAACGTGACTGGTACATCCTTCAGCGACTCACAAAATGGTATGCCAAGAAGCGTATGAGGGAAAACCTCACGTACGGTTTGATGAGGAGGGGCAGAATTTATCTGCCCTTTACTCTAGCAGAGGCGCAGTGAAGACGGCGGGATACAAAACTATGCCGGCTGCCATCCGGGCGGACGCTACGGCCAGCTTCCAGCCGGGCAGTTCCAACCGAGTATCCAACGGATTTTCCAGCAGAATATCCAGCTGACATCCAGTCACGTTTCCAACCAGGCTTCCAGAAATTCGTCAGGTAATCATGTTAAGTTATCGCAAAGCGCAAGGATTCGGAGCACCGGCAGAGAATGTATACAGGGAAGATCTCCCAAATCGGCCGGCACCCCGCCTGAATGTCGACACGCGTCGAATTTCTCGATTGATGGAAAACCATTCCCAGCGTTTCTTCTCCATTCGCTATTTTTAGGCAAAATATTAACACCTTGACCAAATTTAACTAAAATTTTACTATACATTCTTCGGAATTTTGATATAATTTTACCTAGGTTACCTTTCCAATTATGATAGAAAATAGAATTGGATGGTTTTTATACCTATCCAAGCTGTGTGCGAGAGACCAGTCCACTGGCTACCCAGCAAGCTGGCATGCGGGGACCGACAATTGTGGAAAATGACTGCCGAGAATATGTTGCTCCATGACTTCAGAAGGTTCAGAAAGGATGAAGCCGAGGCGAAGCGGATGACGGAGATCAGCTTCGAGAACGGGCTCATCATTGAAAGAGCCGGCAGAGGAGACTGCGTGCTGAAGATCATGCCTCCGCTGACCGTCTCGATGGAGCATCTGGTCGCCGGCTGCGACATTATCAAGTCCAGTATGCAGCAGGTGATCTCTCAGGAGACCCAGGATTTGCTGGTAACGAAAGCAGGTGGACGCCCCGGCAAGAGGCACGGAAGTGCCTTCTGGGGGTCGTGCGGCCCTGATGTTAAGATAACGTTTTCATCCCATTGGAAGATTTTCTCCCCATGCTGCCTGCGGTACCGTCAGGCAGCATGGAATTCACCGCCGATCCAAGGGCTGTCCCGTTTATGCCATACGGAGCATTCTTTGAGCCTCATGCAGCACCATTGTCACATCTAATCGTCAGGAAAAGCTCACTACCCCGCAGCCAGATCTTTACTTATTCACACCAGGCGGGGGAATACTAAAATCGTACATAGAGTGTATCAATATCCCTTAAACA
>NZ_WUDQ01000370.1:0-3693 GCF_009827695.1 Paenibacillus sp. OT2-17
TTCGCTATTGTTACAGAGCAGAGGGAGTTTTTTTATTCACATAAGGATAAATTCGTAATTATGCTTTAATGAAGGTTGGATCTTCATACGGTTCGGCAATCCAGCCATTTTCTTCGATGAACAAGCGGATTGCGACGATCTTTTGATTCTCCATTAAAGTGAAGAAGTGAGGTATATCTTCAGGTACGGAGATAACGTCCCCCGGTGAAAGCTCTACGTTAAAATAGCCGATCTCTTCTGGGCCTTTAATGATGAAGATGCCTTTACCAGCGACAATGGCACGAATTTCATCCTCGGTGTGGGTGTGAATTTGCTCAAACTTGGCCAGCAGCTCGTTCAAATTCGGCGTTGCTTCAGATAAAGTGATAACGTCCCATATTTTATATCCGCGACGTGCGGCTAAATCCTTGATTTCGGGTTCAAATGTTTTGAGAACAGCGGCCTTTTGATCATCTGTTAAGGTAAAGTTTTCTTGCAGCTCCCCGGACAATTTGGAAGCATCCCAATGTTCATACAATATCTCATGACTCTCCAGAAATTCACGTACTTGTTCTTCACCGCTAATTCGTTCATTGGTATTACGTATTAAGATTTCGGCCATATATATACCCTCTTTTCCACTTGGATTAATGTTGTATAAAGAATACCATGTCTTGAAACGTTGTACAATACAGGATTTCAACATTTTATAATGCAAATGACCATAGCTAAAGGATGCAGGGTTAAGTACGCTCTATAATGCTACAAACTATAAAAATGGATAAGAGAAGTCATTTTTACAAAGAACAACCTGTATAAAACGTATGTTTTTACTTCAATCTATCTAAATGATACGGTTTCTGCTAAACTAGGATTTAACGTTTTGCGGGGGTGAAGAAATTTGGATAAAGTTAGCTTGCAGGATGCATTACAACGAAGAATACTCCTTCTTGATGGGGCCATGGGCACCATGATTCAACAGGAAGACCTTTCCCCCGATGATTTTGGTGGGGAAGAGCTGGAGGGCTGTAATGAAATGCTGGTCTTAACGAGACCGGATGTCATTCAAGGGATTCATGAAGCATACTTGAAGGCCGGAGCAGATCTAATTGAAACGAATACATTTGGAGCAACATCCGTCGTTTTGGCGGATTACGATATACCAGAACGTGCCCGTGAAATTAATCTGGTGGCGGCCAAACTGGCGCGTAACGCGGTGGATAAATACAGCACTGCGGACAAGCCTCGTTTTGTAGTAGGAGCTATGGGCCCAACCACGAAAACCTTGTCTGTCACAGGTGGGGTTACATTTGCTGAACTGATTGAAAGCTATCAAGAGCAGGCCTTGGCGCTTATTGAAGGCGGGGTCGATGTACTGCTATTGGAGACCTCACAGGATACGCTTAACGTCAAAGCTGGAAGCATCGGAATTCGGCAAGCTTTTGAGCAGACAGGTATCGAGCTTCCGCTAATGATTTCAGGCACTATTGAGCCTATGGGAACGACGTTGGCCGGACAAAATATCGAATCCTTTTGCATATCACTGGAACACTTGCACCCAATTTCGATTGGATTGAATTGTGCTACAGGTCCAGAGTTTATGCGTGATCATATTCGCTCTCTGTCTGAAATGTCCTCTGCAGCTATTAGCTGTTATCCAAATGCGGGCTTGCCCGATGAAAATGGCCAATACCATGAATCGCCTGATTCTTTAGCACGTAAAATGGCTGCTTTTGCTGAAAAAGGCTGGTTGAATATTGCTGGGGGTTGTTGTGGTACCACGCCTGAGCATATTCGAGTTATGAGTGAAAGTATGGCGCAGTTTGAGCCGCGTCCGCTGGTAGGTCATCATCCTCCTGCCGTATCGGGCATTGAGCCTGTATATATTGAACAGGACAATCGTCCGTATATGGTTGGTGAGCGAACGAATGTTCTGGGCTCCCGCAAATTCAAGCGTTTGATCGTGGAAGGCAAGTATGAAGAGGCATCTGAAATTGCCCGTGCTCAGGTAAAAAGCGGAGCGCATGTCATTGATATTTGTGTGCAGGACCCGGATCGCGATGAAATGACGGATATGGAAGCATTTTTGAAACTGGTTGTAAACAAGGTAAAGGTACCTTTAGTGATTGATACCACGGATATTAAAGTCATTGATAAAGCACTTCAATATTCGCAAGGCAAGGCAATAATTAACTCCATTAATTTGGAGGATGGTGAAGAGAAATTTGAGAAAATGGCTCCTCTTATTCATAAGTACGGCGCCGCTGTTGTTGTTGGAACAATTGATGAACGCGGACAGGCTATTTCACGTGAGGATAAGCTTGAGGTAGCTAAACGTTCTTATGATCTGTTGGTGAACCGTTACGGTTTGGCAGCGGAGGATCTAATTTTTGATACGCTCGTATTCCCAGTAGGAACAGGTGATGAGCAATATATCGGTTCAGCTAAGGAAACCATTGAGGGCATTCGCATTATTAAAGAAGCGCTTCCCGGGGTGCATACCATCCTGGGCATCAGTAACGTATCTTTTGGTTTGCCGGAAGCGGGTCGTGAAGTGCTCAATTCCGTCTATTTATATGAATGCACCAAAGCAGGTCTGGACTATGCGATTGTAAACACTGAGAAGCTTGAACGTTATGCATCCATTCCAGAGCATGAGCGGAAACTTGCGGAAGACTTGATCTATAAAACAAATGACGATACTTTATCCGCTTTTGTAGCAGCTTTCCGTAACAAGAAAGTGGAGAAAAAAGAAAAGATATCAAACCTTTCGCTCGAAGAACGACTGGCTTCCTATGTAGTCGAGGGAAGTAAGGAGGGACTCATTCCGGATCTGGAGCAAGCGCTCGTGAAATATTCTTCGCTGGAGATTATTAACGGCCCGCTGATGAAGGGGATGGAGGAAGTAGGACGACTGTTTAACAATAACGAACTGATTGTTGCGGAGGTGCTGCAAAGCGCTGAAGTGATGAAGGCGTCCGTAGCCTATTTAGAGCCATTCATGGAGAAGAATGAATCCTCAGTAAAAGGTAAGATTTTGTTGGCTACAGTCAAAGGTGATGTGCATGACATTGGTAAGAATCTGGTGGAGATTATTCTATCCAACAATGGTTACCATATCGTGAATCTGGGTATAAAAGTACCACCAGAACGCATTATTGAGGCTTACCGTGAAGAAAAGGCCGATATGATTGGCTTATCCGGACTGCTTGTTAAATCGGCACAACAAATGGTGCTGACCGCACAGGATTTGAAAAATGCGAATATTGATATTCCAATAATGGTTGGTGGAGCTGCTTTAACACGTAAGTTCACTAAAAATCGTATCCGTCCTGAGTATGATGGTTTGGTTGCCTATGCAAAGGATGCTATGGATGGGCTGGATATAGCCAACAAGCTTATGAATCCTGAGTCCCGCAAAAAAATGGCTGAGGACATGGAGGCTGAGCGGGAGGCTGAAGCGGCAATAGTCGTGGAAGCCAAGCCGCTCCCTAAGCTCACTCGAGCTGTGCGCTCTAACATTGCTCAGGATCTGCCCGTCTATATTCCACCAGATACGGATCGTCATGTACTTCGTAATTATCCACTGAATTATATTTTGCCTTATGTGAATATGCAGATGCTAATGGGGCATCATCTTGGTTTAAAAGGCAATGTTGAGCAGCTGCTGGCTTCGGAAGATCCGAAAGCGATTCAGTTGAAGGAAACCGTGGA
>NZ_WUDQ01000371.1:0-3685 GCF_009827695.1 Paenibacillus sp. OT2-17
TCAACCAATAGTTCAGATATAAGGGGTAGATATAATGGATAAGATTAAATTGTTTTGTCTGCCGTATGCAGGAGGTTCTGCAGCAGTATATAAATATTGGGAACAATACTTGCATGATAGGATTGAGCTTTTCCCGATTGAGCTTGCGGGAAGAGGCAGCAGGATTGGTGAACCGTTTTACGGAAGTGTTGAGGAAGCGCTTGAAGATATACACCGTATTATCATAAGCAACCTTGAAGAACAACCTTATGCGTTGTTTGGCCACAGTATGGGCAGTGTACTTGTATATGAACTTGCCTATAGAATAAAGGAGCTCGGACATCCATATCCTGTCCATATGTTTATTTCCGGCAGATATCCTCCGGGTTTTGTAAGTAAGAAGAAGGTACTCTATGATTTGCCGGATAAGGAGTTTGTGGATGAGGTATTTAAGCTGGGAGGCACGCCCAAAGAGGTTCTGAAAAGCAATGAATTAATGGAGTTGTTTTTACCGATACTCAGAGAGGATTTTAGAATTACTGACACATACAGGCACATTGAAAAAAACGCTAAGCTTGACTGCGATATAAGTGTATTGTGGGGAAAAAGAGAAAAGGGAGCCACTATTTTTGACGTTGCAAAATGGCATGATTATACGTCCAAAAGTTGTAAAATTCATATGTTTGACGGGGATCATTTTTTTATACACGATTACAAAAAGGATGTAGCAGCAATAATAAATAGTAGTCTCATCGACTTTGCAGACAATGGTATGTGAAGACTGAAGTTTATTTAAAATTTAATATGAAATCAAGAGGCTAAGTTTTTAGGTTGACTTTAATGACCTGTAGACTTAGCCTCTTTCCAGTCTAATCAAAAATTTCAAGAAAGTAGAACCTACGTCCTATTGGAATTATTTTCATGTTTCTGTATTACGACGAAAGCAGCGCTCCATTCCTATACGCTATCCCAACGGTACATGCTTAAAGACACATCGGTGAAAATCCTGGAAATTGCGCCGCCAGGGGTTCAAACGTATTTCAATAACGATCCGAGCTCTATGCTACTAGCATCATTCATTGATGAAACGATGAAGGTACTTGGTACGGATGCGGACGAGGTTCTAGTGGAAGAAGCGAAAGTATTTCGAAACAACCCGGGCCCGAACGAAGGTATTTTTGTGAACCAGTTAAACAATATGATGTTTGAGCCGCCAAAGGGTCATTAATCCGTTTAATACTTAGCGTATATTTTCGTTAATTATCTCAACTCGCTTTTAGAAAATCCTTGATTATCAAGGGCGTGTACATCGAAGACATGTAAACAACGTATTCGCCTTGACAATGAGCCTCGCGGCATCGGAGTCTAAACACGTGCGCCGATGCCCATAGGACACGGTTTACCTAGGGCTTGCTGAACGAATCAAAACTCCAACAGGCACAAGGGTTTAGGGCCTCTTATGTCGAAGGAAAACGGGGCAGCCCCGTGAAAAACCGTGCACTTGGAGGCGTCAGGATTGTATCAGCGAACCGAGAACCAGATGAACCTGCCCGTCGACTTTTTTCTGCCGTTCGGCGGAAAGCTCGCAGAAGATAACCGCTGGGTGCTGCTGGCCCAGATGATTCCGTGGTGGATGCTCGAAGAGAAGTATGCGAAAAACTTCAAGAAAAGCCTCAAGGGCCAAAAAGCCGTTTCGATCCGTATCGCGCTCGGCGCACTCATCATCCAGGAGCGGCTTGGCACCGATGATCGGGAGACACTTCGTCAGATTCTGGAGAACCCGTATCTGCAGTACTTCCTCGGTCTGCCGGAATATCGGTACCGCCGTCCGTTTCATCATTCTCTCATGACGCATTTCCGCAAGCGATTGGGTGGCGAAATTCTGGATGAAGTGAATGAATGGATCGCTCTGGAAGAAGCGCGCAAGTGTCGGATGATTCATCGGACGACGATGAACCTGGCAGCGGAACTGACGCAGCGTCCGGTAAGCCTTCAGAAACGCAGCCACAGCAGATGGAACTGACGAACGAGGGCGAACTGCTGCTGGACGCTACCTGCGCGCCGGCGGATATCGCCTACCCGACGGATTTGTCGTTACTGAATCAGGCCAGAGAAAAGCTGGAGAAGATCATCGACATCCTGCACGAACCGGAACGTGGAAAGACCCGCAAGCCCAGAACATACCGAGAGCGTGCCCGCAAAGCCTATCTGGCGGTTGCCAAGCAGCGGCGCGTGAAGCCGCGCGCGATACGAAAAGCGATCGGCAAGCAGCTCAGGTTCGTTTCCCGTGATCTGCGCATGATCGCCGAACTCGCCGATATGACGAGCGGCCTGCCGCGGCGTTTGTACAAGGAACTGCTGGTCATTCAAGAGCTTTATCGTCAGCAGCAAACGATGTATGACAAGCGGACACACAGCATATCGGATCGGATTGTCAGTATCGCACAGCCACATGTCAGACCGATCGTGCGCGGCAAAGCCAGGGCAAACGTCGAGTTCGGAGAGAAGCTGGCGATTAGCGTGGTGAACGGCTACGCTTTCCGCGAGCATCTGTCGTGGGATAGCTACAACGAAGGGCAGACATTGCAGGACGCCGTAGAGCGTTACCGCGCCAGATTTGGTTATTATCCCAAAGCGGTGCTGGCCGACCAGATCTATCGAACCCGCGACAACTTGCGCTTCTGCAAAGAGGGAATTCGCTTAAGCGGACCGCAGTTGGGTCGTATTAATAATGGTTTCGCATTTTCAATAACCTTAGATATAGTCGAGCTATTTCATAACTACACTCACCTAAAATCACTTTGCGATGATTCGCTGCTCTCATCAGTTGGAGTAACTACAGACAATCTCTTTGTATTAGCAAAGTTAACATCAATTAAAGACTTTATGAGATTATTAATAAATTTACGCCGACCAATCGGAATTATTGGTTCGATTTCAACTTTACGGGAATACGGGTTTCTCAGTTATGAATCTGTTAATTCAATGGACATTACGATATATCCGATTAAAAGTGAAACAAGCAATTTTTGGAACACAATTCCAGAAAATCCAATTAACCAGTGTGCAAATCATTTAAGATTATATATTGATGGTGATGGTTATATTTATCCTTGCTATGGACTAGTGGGGCTGAGAGAGTTTTCTTTGGGTAACATTAAAGATGGTTTTGAGAATTCAACTTTTGTAACAGATAATTACGATTTAGATTTATTAGAGTTAAAGAGAAATGGACCGAAGCTACATGAAAGTACAAATCAGCTACAACGAGTATCAACACTTCCTTGGATTTGTGAACGTCATAGAATGGAGTTGTTAATGGATTGAAGTATCATTCAAATACTCAAACATTGTTATTTCACCTTGATTCTATATTTCCACACATGAAAATTCAAGAATTACTCCCACTATCATTAAATAGAAGTTATGTATATAAAGCCATCACAGCGCGTGAAGATTTTCTTTTGAAGATTCTTCCTATCAACTCTTTGGATAGATTACAACGTGAATATCTTGCTATACAAACACTATTTCGCGAAGGAGCTCCCGTACCACGTCCCCTCAAAGAAGAGAATAATATAATACAAATTAATGAAGTGGCATTTATGGCAAGGGCTTATGAGTTTGTTGAAGGTCATGCACTACAAATTAATAAATCCAATTTCTTCTCACTAGGCACTTCAATTGGTCATATACACAATATTTG
>NZ_WUDQ01000372.1:0-3679 GCF_009827695.1 Paenibacillus sp. OT2-17
GGGAGAGCGGCATGAGTTAATCCGTATTCGGATTAAGGATGAAGGTGTAGGCATTGCCAGCGAGGATCTACCTTATATTTTCGACCGCTTCTACAAGGCAGATAAGGCCAGAGTACGTGGTGAGGATAAAGGGACTGGTTTGGGGCTTGCTATTGTCAAGAATATTGTAGAGGCTCACGGGGGCTCTGTCTCTGCTGCCAGCGGATTGGGGGAAGGGACGGAATTTACTATTTTGCTGCCGATCTCCAACAAAACAAAGCTGGGTCTGTAACAGGCTTATAAGCCCCAACTGATATACCCCGGTTTGCAGGCATCCTCGGAAGAGGGTGCTTTTTGTTGAAAAATCAACATTTATCTTGTTCAACGTGGAACATCCTGTTTCAAGATAATTGCTCTCATGATAGATAACGGTATAAGAAAAAGACGCCTGGGTAGCCAGGCGCCTCTCTTTATTATAAACCTTGGACTTTTCAATACTGTCTGGAACTAATCTAGCACTACTTCTTGGGCAGTATTTAGTTCTGGCAAACCAACGAGTTGAACCAGCACATCTTTAGGCACGGCTTTATCGACGGTCAAGATCATGATGGCTTCTCCGCCGACAATTTTACGCCCTACTTGCATGGAAGCGATATTGACGCCGTTCTCCCCAAGCAAGGTGCCGACACGACCGATAATGCCTGGTTTATCATTGTGGGAGATGAGCAGGAAATGAGCTTCCGGTGCCACATCTACTGGGAACTGGTTCAACCGAACAATACGTTCGCCATAGCCTGCCAGCAGGGTGCCAGATACACGTTGCTCTTCGCCGCTCTGGGTTTTGAGTGTAACGGTAATCAGGTTGGTAAATCCCTTGGTGGCGGGCGCCTGAGACACGACAAGATGGATGTCACGTGTTTTGGCCAGATGTACAGAGTTTACAATGTTCACATCGCTGCCCAGATGACGGCTAAGTACACCTTTCAAAATATAACGTGTCAGCGGCTGTGTATCCACAGAGGACAAATCACCAGCGTAATCTACCTGAATTTCACGTACAGCCTGATTCGTGATCTGAGCGGCAAAGCTGCCCAGCTTTTCTCCAAGCGAGAAATATGGCTGCAATTGCGTCATGACGTTGGATGGTACTGGAGGCATGTTGACCGCATTTTTAAAAGGCTCATCACGCAAAATATGCAGCACTTGCTCGGACACATCGATAGCTACATTCTCCTGAGCTTCGACAGTTGAGGCACCCAGATGTGGTGTGACGATAATTTTCGGATGACTCAGGAATGGGTGATCCTGTGCTGGCGGCTCTGATTCGAATACGTCAAAGGCTGCACCGGCAACGATACCTTCATCAATGGCTTCAACAAGAGCCATTTCATCGATAACTCCGCCCCGGGCACAGTTGATGATGCGCATTCCTTTTTTCATCACTTCAAACTGTGGACGAGCAATCATATGTTTCGTTTCCGGTGTTAATGGTGTGTGTACGGTCATAAAATCTGCGTTGCGGATAATTTCGTCCACGCTCGCCAGCTTAATGCCCAGCTTCTCAGCGCGTTCTTCCGTTAGAAATGGATCATAGCCGAGGATGCTCATGCCAAATGCTTTGGCACGTTTAGCCACCTCACTGCCGATACGTCCCATGCCGAGGACTCCAAGTGTTTTGTTACGCAGTTCGACACCGAGGAATGTTTTACGATCCCATGTACCGCCAATGGTTTTGGCATACGCCTGTGGAATATGACGTGCTAGAGCCATCATCATCGCAAAAGTGTGCTCACATGTCGTAATCGTGTTGCCGTCAGGAGCGTTAATAACGATAATCCCGCGCTGTGTTGCTGCTTCAAGGTCGATGTTGTCCACTCCGACCCCAGCTCGCCCTACAACCTTGAGGTTCTTACCTGCCGTCATGATGCGTTCGGTTACCCGAGTTTGGCTTCGAACGAGTAATGCGTCATAGTCACCAATAATTTGAACCAATTCATCCTCGCTGAGACCTGTGTTCTTGTCCACCGTGACATCGTCTGCATCCATCAGTTGCTGGATGCCCAGGTCACTGATCGGATCGGATACTAACACTTTAAACATTTGGTTTCCTCCTCAAAGTTAACTTCTTTTATGGACAGGATGTACTTCAAACTGAAATACATTCCATAAAGAACATGAAAAAACTTGAAATGCTTCTAAAAGTACAGGAGAGCGGTGTGAAATACTAGTGTGATAACGCATTGACGCAGAAAAGGGATGGAATAGCATTATGCACCAAACTAACGACCAAAAGTCTTATGCGGAGACACTTTGCGGTTTTCGGGCATCAAAAAAACTCCCGAATCACATACTATCTCCATAGTAAGGGACGAGAGTTATCGTGGTACCACCCTAATTCGCAGCCATTTCGCAATGGACTGCCTTCAGCGGTCATAAAATGACCGAAAGGATAACGGTTTTCTGCCGATTGCATCTAATGCCGGGAAATATTCCCCAGACCTCGGTGCAATAACTCAGGAGCGCTGAAAGTAGTTACTTCGTCACCGGCTTCCACCCAAGCACCGGTTCTCTGAGGACGAAATCAATA
Organism: Paenibacillus sp. OT2-17; assembly: GCF_009827695.1. Lineage (NCBI taxonomy): Bacteria > Bacillati > Bacillota > Bacilli > Caryophanales > Paenibacillaceae > Paenibacillus > Paenibacillus sp. OT2-17. Next base: position 2,567 of record NZ_WUDQ01000372.1, read on the forward strand.
CCTTTTCTCCATCATTGTTGTTGTCGCTAATAATTTTTTCATAATGTATCATGGCTTACATGGGCATGTCAATAGGACATGCGACATGTGTGGATAGCCGGCTAGATATATAGCTACAGAATGCGGAAAATTAAGATTTAAGTCTTCTTGAATCCGTCCGACTTTTTGGCTATGATGCTAAAGAAGACTATGCAGAGGACTAACTAACTATGAAAAAGCTTAAAGTGAAATGGAAAAGAGCGCAAATTCATGAATTGAATGACCGCTTGCTGCTTTACAATTTGTATCTAACTCAGGGGCTGACCCTGCTGATTGGCGCAATCTGGATTATTTTTCAGAAAAGAAATGTGTTAGAACTATTTGCATTGCCGAACACTCTGCACGTCTTATGGTGGGGATTGGGCTTGGCCGCCGCTATGTTACTTGTGGATCTGTTGCTATCCCGGATTATGCCTGAGGATGCTATGGATGACGGTGGTATTAACCAAATGCTGTTTCAAAATCGTCCGGTTTGGCATATTATTTGTATAGCAGCTATCGTCTCCATCTGTGAGGAACTCTTGTTCAGAGGTGCGATTCAGTACAGCTTTGGTCCTTATTGGACAAGCATTTTGTTTGCGGTGATTCATATCCGATATTTACGGCATTGGATTCCCACTGGCTGGGTTTTTCTTAGCAGTTATGGATTGGGCTACATATATGTGCAGACCGGTAGTCTGTGGGCACCGATCATTTGTCATTTTGTGATTGACCTTATATCTGGTTTAGCGTTACGTTTTCGGAGGTATGAAGAATGAATCAGGAACTTAGCAGAGTGCAGACCTATGGTAGCCGTCGAAATGGTCGCAAAGGCAAGGAGGAGGACAGGTCAAAATCTAAACCAGTTCGCTCCCGTGCTTCACGGCCCGTGCCAGAATTGGCTCACGTTGCCGCTGCACCAGAAGTTGCTGTGACGATGGAGAATGACACTCCTGCCAGTGAGTATCGAACGCGGGCGGAAATGTTTCCGTCCCGCCGTATTCGGGTAAGTAAGTGGTTTTTAAATTTTTTGAGCACTCTTTTTGTGCTGATTACTGCAGCGTTACTGTGGTGGTGCACCCTTGATGCCCCACC
>NZ_WUDQ01000373.1:0-3679 GCF_009827695.1 Paenibacillus sp. OT2-17
CGATAATGTCCCCTTATGAGTAAAAACCGCATAAGTTACAGCTGGGAGCAGCTTAGCGACCATTCCCAAGGGAACTACACTCTCCTCGCTAGCCACCTCGACACAAGCAATATACGTGACTTCCCATTGCCTACCTGTAAGTTCAATGACCGCATAAAATATGTCTTCCGTATCCGGCTTTCGCTCAATTTCAAACAAACGCTGCCTAAAGCTCCGCCATAGCTTTCCGACTTCGTCCGAATTGACACCCGGTATCGACATGCCGACCAGATGCAGCTTATTCAGGCAGACAATAGCTGGCACGAGGGAGACGCTCTTATTCAAATGCTGTAGCCCCACTTCATCCAAAGGAAGCTTCTCCATTGCCCGGAACAGCGTGTCCTTCATGTCCCTTTGCTTTCGAAATTGTCCAGGCGAGATGGAGAACATTTTCCCAAAGGCTCGGGCGAAGGATTCCTGAGACTCGAACCGGTACAGGATGGCAATATCTATGATCCTTTGGTTGGTATAAAATAAATCGTATGCTGCTTGTGTCAATCTCCGCTTGCGTATGTACTCCGAGACGGAGTTTCTCGTAACCGATAGGAAGATCCGGTGAAAATGGTACGGCGAATAGCCCGCAGCCTCCATAACCTTGGTGCTTAATCTCTCATCGGTCAGATGATCCTCAATATAGGTAATGGCCTTGATTACCAAATCCTTATAATTCACTTTAATGCCTCCATATCGATATACTCACTTTACGACAGATGGAACGCTCTGTTTTGATATTTTTTGCGGAATTTCACTTTACTCAACAGCTAACATTACTTTCCAAGCGCAGATAGTTTCCTGATCAGCCACACTCTTCGGTTCGCCAAAAGAGCGATCTCTGGAAATTGCTCAGTCTCGCTGGTTTTAAACAAATCTGCCCGTCCCTCGGTTAATGATGCATCGTTAGTCTAAGACTTTATTTTCTCAGTCTACAACTTTATTTTCCAGTCTAATACTTTATTTTCTTTCTACACTGGATCCTAAAAGTCTGGGTATACCAGATAAACCAAAGCCAGTAGCTCCGTTTTCCTTGGCTGTGGAATAGGGCGGTTATTATCTTTTTTTTTCCATATGGGCTTTATTTAATCTTGGCAGCAATATGGTGTGGATTACTTGAGTTTGAAGACACGCCCTAGTTAATTAAAATCTTAAATAAGTTGAATCTTTAGCCGTTGATATAAATCAAAAGGTCTTCGGATTTTTGGTTTAAGAACAAAATAGACTTAGTAGTTTAAACGGGAAAGTAATACAGGTGCTGTAAATTGAACTTAAGTTCTATTCTGAGATATAAAGATTAGATATAAAAACGTTGACTAAATTCAATTTCAAAAGTATAATTCAATTAATCTATTGAATAATTGATAAATTAATTGAGGAGGATTCTATTTATGGGAGCAGTATCTTTAACAAAACAGAATTTTGAATCGAACATTAAAACCGGAGTGACACTAGTCGATTTTTGGGCACCGTGGTGTCCACCTTGTCAAGTGCAACTTCCAATCGTGAACGAGCTAGCTGATGATTTAGCCGGACAAGCAACAATAGCCAAAGTCAACGTTGATGAGGAAATCGAATTGGCTTCACAATTTGGAGTTAGAAGTATTCCAACGCTACTCTTATTTAAAGATGGTAAACTGGCTGAAACAATGGTGGGGATCGAGCAAAAGCAAGCTCTTAGAGAAAAAATTCTAGGATTGCTTAATTAACAGAGTATTCAACAAATCCATTTTTGTAATAATCATTGAAATACATGTGAAGAGAGCGACGGATTTGGATTTTTCTGAACCGTCGTTTTTTTCAATTTATTAAGTGAATTTTTGAGTTAGAATCAAAATGAACTGAAAGTAAATGTTGGATTGCTATTTTATACTTGGACATACTAGTGAGTAATTCGAATGCAGGAAGGCATAACCCGAAAATCCAAGTATTGCAACAAAGAGGAGGTTCCAAATGGAAAGTAGATGTCCTGAATCGGATATTAAAGAACGTTTATATCAGCAATTTGCTCGAATTGGGAAATGTTTATCCAGTGACAAAAGACTTGAGATTATGGATCTCTTATCAAACGGACCAAAATCTGTTGAAAGTTTGGCTACACAAACTGGTATGAGTGTTGCGAATGTATCCCGTCACTTACAAATTTTGCTGGAAGCAAAATTGGTTAGATTTCAAAAAAAAGGTACTTTCGTTATATATAATATTAGTGATTTATCTGTAACTCATTTTTTGTCCTCTTTATGGAATTTGTGTGAGGACAGACTCTCTGACATAAAACAGATTAAAGATGAGTTGAAAAGGCAATATGTAGGTGTTCAAAGTATCACAAAAAAAGAACTATTGGCAAAAATGAAGCAGGATAACATGGTTCTCATAGATCTCCGACCAGTTGAGGAGTATAACACATCTCATATCCCAGGTGCTATATCTGTACCTTTAGAGCAGTTGGAAGAATACCTAAAAACATTAAATAAAGCTGATGTAGAACTTGCTGCATACTGTCGGGGCCCTTATTGTTCTCTTGCATCTCAAGCTGTTGATTTTATTCAAAAACAGGGCTTCACAGCGTATCGAATAGAAGAAGGAGCCCGAGAGTGGAATGCTTACGATGGAGAATGAGGAATGAAATTTAAATAAAAGATGCAAGTGAAAAATATAGTGCTTTTAACATTTAAAGTTGGATTTAGAGAGTTGATAAAACTGAAATTTAATCATTAAATTCAACTGTTCTATTGATTTTAATGATTCGACTTAATATGACAGAACAGAATAGATACAGGATAATTTACTGGCTAACTCAACATTTTCGCTTCCTTGCGGTGTAAGATGTTATCTTTATAATCAAACAAAATCAGGTGCCTGTTTATATTAAATGGATTGACATTAAGAGATAGTTCCGATTTTGAAAAATAGCATTTCAGGAATCCACAATGTCTTCCTAGGGCGATTGCCGTTTGTTTGGGGAAAAGATTTGTCTCCAAAAGATAGCGTAATTATATTGACCAATTAATATTTTAAAGGAAAAAAAGCGGCACGTATTTTACCAAAACAGGGATTTCATGATTTGTATTTATTAGTTATTAGTAGATCCAGTTTCTCAATTAATTGAATGGAGTCAGAAAAGTAAATTAGAACAAAACTGCATTGAATAATATTGGATCTGGAGCCATTCAGTTCCGAATAACATACAGTAAGGCGGGAGATTAATGATAAATGTCCAAGAAATAACTTCAGTGAATGAAATAGATACGTTTATCCAAAATAACCGATTAAGTATGCTATATGTATCTCAAGAGGATTGTAATGTATGTCATGCAATTTATCCCAAACTAAAAGAATTACTCAACAACTATCCAGAAATAAAACTTGCGCATATAGATGCTGGTCAGGTAGAGGCGGTTGCAGGCAAATTATTGATTTTTACAGTTCCCACGATCATCTTATTTTTTGATCAAAAGGAATATCTTCGTGAAGGACGGTTTGTTCAGTTTGAACAATTAGAAGCACGATTAGAACAGTTGTACAATGCGGTATAAATTCTAAGGTAATATCAACATGAAAATAAAACTATTTAATACGATGGAGAAAAGAATGAAGAACCCCGTGATTATTATTGGTGCTGGCTTAAGTGACCTGCGAGCACTGCTAT
>NZ_WUDQ01000374.1:0-3675 GCF_009827695.1 Paenibacillus sp. OT2-17
CTCACCGCTACTGTTTCATACACTTTGTATTTACTCACGGGTTATCTCTCCTTTGGTATAGGGGATGCATTGTGTCTCTCTCCTTTATGGAAAGTTGCCCCTCCTTCTTGTCCCCTATGGGTTCAAAACTTTTTAATGCAATGCTCCAAAATACTTTCATGGCATTGGCTTTGTATAAACGGTCTTCGCATCTTCATATGTCAGGCGAAAATATGCACTTTTCTCATCCCATCCGCCTCGTTTTGTAGCTAACCCTTTAGCAACAAGATCATTCCAAACCGATCGACCGTGTCACAGTAAAAATTGTTTTTGTCGGCTTTATGTTGTAGTTAAGCACAAAGCGTGCTCACCAAGCCCTCAACACTGAATATCTTCTGCATAAACTATCAAAAAGGAGATGAGATAATGACTAGATTGTTAGATGCTCGAACATCTCAAAATGCAAGCTATGGTATACAATCTCAATTCCCTTGCCAGCCAATACTCCTGTAGCCATCGCAGAGCTTGGCTTAGACGTGACGGGCGCTGGGGAAAATATGCGTGTACAATTATCAGGGATTGCTGAGCTTTCATTTCCCGCTACTCCACCATTTGACTCCGTTATTGCTATTTCTATTGTTAGAGGCACTCTCGACTCTCCTGTTGCTTATGCTCTTTACTCTGTTAGTGTCTCAGAGGCAAATCCCAACGCTGTGCAGGTCGTCACCATTAATGCTTCCGATTACAATGTCCCTCTACCACCATCAAATGAATTGGTGTATACCTTATATCTATTTTGCACAGCGGATGCCACCCGAATAGGAATAGAAAGTTTTAACGCGGTTGCCTATTCAGATTAAAATTACACCTTCAGATGGAGGGCAAAGCCCTCTTATTTTTCTTCTATCCGTCCTTGAGGGACGATACTTTCCATCTGTCGTTCTTTTTTGGTATAGTTTACTTAAAGGGGCTGATCCAATGGGATTCATGCTTATTTTTATTGCGATTATTTTTTTCTCACTTGGTATTTTAAGTAAACGAAATCCCACTTGGGGATGGCGTGCAAACGAAGCCTGGAAGATCAAAGGTGACTCAGAACCAAGTGATGCTTACATTGATGACATGAAATTTAGAGGCTCTGTATCGATTCTCTTTGGGTTCTTCTTTTTAACATGTGGACTTTTGGTTATATTCCTGTAAGTTCTACTATCTGTTTTCAATCCTCAAATTACCCACATCCATAAGGCACTTGCTGTTTGGCGGCGACTCCCAAAATGTCACTGCTCACGTTTTCAAAAACAGAAATCTGTCTCTCATCCATAGCTTCCAGCAATCAAACTTCCTTAATCTTCAAAGACCGACTGCCGCTGTAGTAAGTAGTAAAAATCATTTTTCTCGCATAGTATTTACTCATCTAACCAGCCACCTATAAGGAAGAACAATGTAGAAACTCGACTCGTCACTTTGGAGTGTGAGTAGCTTAGAAGAGCCAGTATACCCGAGTGTAATGACTTCATTTTCTAAGACTTTCAAGGCATCCAACACATATTTGCATTCAACGTTAATTTAAAATTTTTTCACAGCCGACGTTTATGCACACATCTACAAAAAAATAGAGATGAATAGCATGGAGAAATATGAGTCTTTTACCGGGAGTCTTCTTCAATAATATTTTTTTATGGGGAGATTGTGGGGAGAACTAATTAGTCTCAAATGACGGATGGATTACACACAAAAAAAATCCCTCAACGCTTAGAGCGCCAAGGGATTTCCCATTTTAGTAAAGCGTCAGATATTGATCACGTTCCCATTGATGCACTTGGGTGCGATACATATCCCATTCAATTTCCTTAAGCTCATAGAAGTAGGCCAGAGCATGGTCGCCCAGTGCGTCAGAGATAACTTCGCTCCGAATAAGTTCAGACAAAGCTTCTTTCAAGTCTGCAGGCAGACTTGGAATGCCTTCTTCAATCCGCTCTTCCTCAGACATCACGTAAATGTTACGATCAATCGGAGCTGGCAGAGCCAACTGACGTTTGATACCATCCAAACCAGCTCTCAGCATCACTGCCAAGGCCAAATAAGGATTCGCTGCCGGGTCAGGGTTACGAACTTCGACGCGAGTACTCAGACCACGAGATGCGGGAATCCGAATCATTGGACTGCGATTGCTTGCAGACCAAGCCACATAACAAGGCGCTTCATAACCTGGTACGAGACGTTTGTAGGAATTTACCGTTGGATTCGTGATCGCTGCCATTGCACGTGCATGTTTAAGAATACCAGCCATATAGTGGCGGGCTGTCTGGCTTAATCCGAGTTCATCCGTTTCATCATAAAATACATTTTCATTATCCTTAAACAAGGATTGATTGCAGTGCATACCGGAGCCATTTACACCAAACAAAGGTTTTGGCATAAAGGTAGCATGCAAACCATGCTGACGAGCAATCGTCTTAACAACGAGCTTGAACGTTTGAATCTGGTCGGCAGCTTTAATTGCATCTGCATATTTAAAGTCAATCTCATGCTGACCAGGTGCAACTTCATGATGAGATGCTTCAATTTCGAAGCCCATCTCTTCAAGCTTAAGTACAATTTCACGACGGCAGTTTTCACCTAGATCCATCGGAGCCAGGTCAAAATACCCGCCTTGGTCATTCAGTTCTGTAGTCGGCTCGCCTTTTTCATCCGTTTTGAACAAGAAGAATTCAGGCTCTGGTCCGACATTCATCGAAGTATATCCCAACTCTTCTGCTTCCTTAAGTACACGTTTCAAGATACCCCGCGGGTCGCCTGCAAACGGAACTCCGTCCGGCTTGTAAATATCGCAGATCAAACGAGCTACACGATCCGAGGTTACCCAAGGGAATACAACCCAAGTGTCCAAATCCGGATATAAATACATATCAGATTCTTCAATACGCACATAACCTTCTATGGAAGAACCGTCAAACATCATTTTATTATCCAATGCTTTTTCCAGTTGACTAACCGGAATTTCAACGTTCTTAATAGTGCCCAGCAAATCTGTAAATTGCAAACGAATAAAACGAACATTTTCTTCTTTCGCAATCCGAAGGATATCTTCTCTGCTATAACTCACTCTAACCTCTCCCTTTCTGTAACGACTATATACGAATCGGTTGTTGTATAAATTACTTAAATGATGAGACCGGGTTTTAAAGTAAAGCGACCTTATGCCAAGAGGTAAGTCAAAGCATTATCTCTTATTGAAGAACCGTGATAATTCGCCTTGGATCAGGGATACCTGTCCTGGTCTTTTGCCTGCAACAAGTTGTTGTTTCAGCAAGCGGTGAAGCTGAGTATCGGACATTTCACGGCGTTTGACTTCCGTATCTGCAGTAATAACCGTAGCTTCCTCCGATTCCTTGGTAACCGGATTCATGACTTGTTTAATTCCCGCAATGTTAACACCCTTCTCGATCAACGCCTTAATTTCAAGCAGACGCTCTACGTCATTAAAAGAAAAAAGACGTTGGTTTCCCGATGTACGGGCAGGAACTATCAAGTTATGCTGTTCATAATAACGAATCTGACGTGCTGACAAGTCCGTTAGCTTCATGACAATACCTATTGGAAATAAGGCCATATTTCTGCGAATTTCGTCGCCCATTTGTCATCAACCTTCCAGTGATCTATTATTCACCTTATTGTACATTTAGCTGATGCAAA
>NZ_WUDQ01000375.1:0-3643 GCF_009827695.1 Paenibacillus sp. OT2-17
GCACAATCTCATCAATGGCACTACCTAGTAGCCGAGGTGGAGCAAGCTCCAGCACACCAACGGCTATCAGCAAAAACAATCCAATGGAGTATCGGCTTCGTTCTCTTTTAAAAAACCAGCTTAAATTTTTAAGTACCGAAAACAAGAGGAATCCCATCCTTTCATGACAAGTTCTTTCGAGAGTTGTGTACCATTTTGAAGAAACAACAGCGACTTGCTACCACAAATATGATACGGCAACAGGCGCAAAAAAGGCATACCGTCCGCAGACGATATGCCCTAAATCTCAATATCATATGGCGCGCAGGTATTTTCAGCACACTCACCACTGAAAAACTGCTCAAACGCAGGCAGCCACTCGTATTAAACCATACAACGCGAATGGCCCAATTCTGAAGGATGCGACAGGGGAGATGCTCCGGTATGAAGTTGTTGTGTTTGTAGATGTGGGTAAAATGCAATAGGAAATTTTAGCACCGGTAACACTCCTTTCTTCCTCAAAATGGGTTCAATCTAACATGAGTAATCGTTCAAATTGGTAATAAATTTCAAAATGGATCTCGTATGGTTGAATCTTAACACCCTTTTTTGCGAATTGTCAAACCTTTTTCAAAAAAATGTATATGACTTGTCCAAGAATCTCGCTAGGTTGGGACGGTTGGTGGTCATTCTAAAAGATGCTATGATATAGTTGGCAGACGTCATTGTACAAGGAGATGAGCATAACGTATGAGCATACAGGTAACTGAACCTGCGGCACAGTGGTACATTAAGGAGCTTAGTTTGAATCGTGGAGATTCGATCCGTTTTTTTGTTCGCTATAGCTCTGGCGGCGGGTTGCATCCAGGCTTTTCTCTGGGAATTGCCGTAGAGCCTCCGCAGCACCCCGTATTACAGCATGAAGCGGCTGGCATTACGTTTTATATGGAGGACCAGGATTACTGGTATCTGAAGGGCCATCATCTGGAAGTTAAGTATTTGGAGGAACATGATGACATTATTTACACCTATGTTGAGGATGGACAAGCTTAGCGCTTCACTGTCAATCATAGCGTGCAAATAGTTGTTCTTGGACAAGAAAAGCGGTGGAGTATCGTGTTACAGGAGATGAACCTGTACATGATGCTCCGCCGCTTTTTTGTAGTTAAGGCGGGTATGTCGTATGTTAAGGGTTGTTAAGTATCGGGCCATCGAGTGCAAAATCAAAATCATCAATGTCGTACACATGTACAGGTACGGAAGCTTCGATAATGCGGTGGATCCAGTCCAATTGATCCGTCAGAATAGGTAATGATTCACGTTGAGCTGTCAACACTAGTTCAGTCTCAATTGGATCAAAATATTCTCCGTAATGCGCAGTATCAACAGCATTAATGATAATGAGTGATGTATTGGCATCGAATAGAATAGGCAAGCTCTTGGCCCAAGGCATCTGAAGGGCACGCCGAATTTTTTTCTGATTCAACGGTTCCTCAAAATAACTGATCAACTCGCTTACCTTCCGCTTCACATGTTGATCGTCCATAGGATTATCCATGAGCGGCTCTGTGCTATCCTGGAATTCGTATAGCTCTAGCAGTGATGTGTAAGGCACTATATATTCCACAGGGGCGGGAGATGTAAGTAGTTGGCCGTATATAGCCACCATTACAGCTTCCGTTACAAATTGTCGAGACATCGGTCAAGCCTCCTGCATTTACCAAATTATGCGATATGAGTATACCACAAAGCGGGACTGAATTCAGCCCGACATGCAGATTGCTATCATTTATTCCTATATTTGTTGTACGAATTTAGCTGCGGCCGATTAACAAGGAAAGCAATCCGGCAGCAATCAGAGGTCCAACAGGAACTCCTTTAAAGAAGGCAACGCCAATGACGGTCCCGATCAGTAAACCTGTCACAATAATGGGCTGTCCAGACATCAAAGTTACTCCGCGGCCGCCAAGATAGGCTACCAAAATTCCGATACCAATCGCGAGCAGTGATTTCCAGTGCAGGAAAGACTCCATCACCTGATTGATACTGATTTTACCGCTGGCTAGCGGGGTCATCACCCCAATCGTCAAAATAATAATTCCGATTGTCAGGCCATACCTTTCAAGCCAGGGGAAAGCAGAATGAAAGCTGGTTACCCGCAGCAGCAGTAATACAACCATGGCAATAGTCACGGTAGAGTTGCCACTAACAATCCCAAGACCAGCCAATACCAGTAAGATAAGTGAGCTGTAATCCATACAGATGTTCTCCTTCGTTTATTTAGCTTTGGATATGTTCGGCGATTTGTCGCCCGTGCCAGCGGCCTGTTTCAATAAACACTTCATTGGCATTGCTGCCTGAAGCGATGACCCCAGCGACATATATACCTGGGATGTTCGTTTCCATCGTGGCAGGATTAAATTCTGGTTTGTCCAGATCCTCAGCCATGTGGACGCCAACAGACTCCAGCAGTTTTCGCTCCGGGTGAAATCCAGTCAGTGCCAGTACAAAATCATTTTCGAGTCGGAATGCTTCAGTGTCCAGCGGAGTGACTACGACATGGTCTGGATGAATTTCGGTAATGCGTGCGCCTAAGTGCAGCGTGATTTTCCCTTTTTGTACCATACTGTCAAACAGTGGACGAACCCACGGCTTGATGTATTGGGACAACTCGCTTCGACGATATACCATATCAATCGTAGCTCCGACCCGCACCAATTCCATTGCAGCATCTACCGCAGAGTTACTGCCACCGATGACTGCGACCCGGGTTCCTGTATAGGGATGGGCTTCGCTGAAATAGTGCGTGACTTTATCCAATTGTTCCCCGGGAATGCCCAAATAGTTCGGATGATCAAAATATCCTGTAGCCACAACGACATAGCGTGACGAATACGTTTTGGTTATTTCCCCTTTGCTCAGGGTATGTACGGTAAATGTACCGTCATCCTGGCGATGAATGGACTGGGCCTCCTCATAATGCTGAATGTTCAAGTTATAATGAGTGGCTACCTTACGATAGTACGCCAGTGCTTCATGACGAAAAGGTTTATCATTAGGGGTGCTGAATGGAACATCACCGATTTCCAGTAGTTCGGCGGTGCTAAAAAACTGCATGTTGGTCGGATATAGAAAAATGGAGTGAACGATGTTTCTTTTTTCAATAATGACAGTTTGCAAACCTCTGCGGCTGCATTCGATTGCAGCGGATAGTCCGCAGGGTCCGCCACCGATAATGATTACGTCGTACATTTGGATGAACCTCCAGTTGTATTGGTTTATTACGCCAGTTTTGTAGGGTTAACATTATTTTGACGATTAAAAACGGATCTCAGGATTGAAGCAAATAGCTCAGTATGTGAGAAGTTTTCAAATAATAATCCTACCGCAATGCGAACACAATATCCAGCCGTTTACAGAAAGTGATGATGGAAGGTGAAGATTGACAGCTACTTTTAGTAAATATATAATTAGATATATATCTATTTCATGTGATTGAATTCGCTTGCATAGCAAGTATGTACTAGTGAAAAGAGGTGCAATAACGATGCAACTGGATAAAATGGTCAATTATCATAAAGCACTTGCTGATCCAACGCGTATGCGAATATTACTTCTTTTGTCCCGTGGGGAGATGCATGGCCAAGCTTTGGCGAAAAAGCTG
>NZ_WUDQ01000376.1:0-3642 GCF_009827695.1 Paenibacillus sp. OT2-17
GAAAATCCGCTCCTGTGTCAATCACACCGATTCTGACCCGATTCCCTGTCGAGGAAGGCCAAGCCTTGTATGCACGTACCTGTTTGACTCCCCATGGCATGTAAAGGTTCTTTTCTGCTTTTGGTATGGATTGGTATTGGTACGTTCAGCCCTTCTGATCCGAAGTCACAGGATATTGCTGATTTGACGGGCAGCATCGACTTTTCCACGATTACGGAGTATGGTTCGGAATCTGACCCGCGTGCGTATCGGTTTGACGGAGAATTGAACAAAGCGAATCGTGGACTGATGGAGTTTCAGGAAATGCTGAAATGCGATGAGAAGTTTTTGTGGAATTTGCTTTCTCTGACCCAAGAGGGAAACTTCAAGGCTGGGCGGTTTGCGCTCATCAGTGCAGATGAACTGATCGTGGCTCACACCAATGAATCCGAGTATAAAAGCTTTATTGCAAACAAAAAGAACGAGGCGTTGCAATCACGGATGATTGTAATGCCGATTCCTTATAACCTGAAAGTATCTGAGGAAGAAAAGATTTACGCCAAGCTCATTGAACAAAGTGATATGAAACATATCCACATTGCGCCTCATGCGCTGCGAACGGCTGCCATTTTCTCCGTGCTTACCCGCTTGAAGGAGACGAAGAAACAGGGGATGGATCTGGTCAAAAAGATGCGCATGTATGACGGTGAAGAGGTCGAAGGATACAAGGAAGCCGATCTGAAAGAAATGCAAAGTGAGTTTCTGGAGGAAGGTATGTCCGGGGTAGACCCGCGGTACGTCATTAATCGTATTTCTAGTGCATTGATTAAGCAAAATGTGGAATCCATCAATGCCCTGGACATTTTACGAGCAATTAAGGATGGTCTGGATCAACATGCCTCCATCACAAAGGAAGAACGAGAGCGCTATCTGAATTTCATTTCCGTGGCTCGTAAGGAATATGACGAATTGGCTAAAAAAGAAGTGCAGAAGGCCTTTGTGTACTCTTTCGAGGAATCAGCCAAGACGTTGTTTGACAACTATTTGGATAACATCGAAGCTTTTTGCAATTGGGCGAAAATTCGCGATCCGCTCACAGATGAGGAACTCGACCCGGATGAGCGGCTCATGCGCTCTATTGAGGAGCAAATCGGGGTATCGGAAAATGCGAAAAAAGCATTCCGTGAAGAAATATTAATCCGTATTTCCGCGTATTCTCGCAAGGGACGGAAGTTTGAGTATCATCATCATGATCGGCTGCGAGAAGCCATTGAGAAGAAGTTGTTCGCCGATTTGAAGGATATTGTGAAGATTACAACTTCGACCAAAACGCCTGACGCTAATCAGCTCAAACGGATGAATGAAGTGATTAAGCGACTGATTGAGGAGCATGGCTACACAGGAGCCAGCGCTAACGATCTGTTGAGGTATGTAGGTAGCCTCCTGAATCGGTAAGACGAAATAATAAACAAGTACAGTATGGTGAAACCATGGGTTGATCTGGATGGTGCCACACGGTTGTGAGGTATCCGATCAACGTGTTTCGTAGAGGGAATTCGGCAAGCACAGGGGATTACAGGTGCTGTCGGATTCTTTTTTTGTATTATCAGGCAGTTGTGATTATGTATTTTCTGAAATTGCTATGAAAAAAATCATAATCAATCTCCTACTTTTTTAACATTTTCTAAAAAGTTGCCGATAAATATGGTAATGTAAAATATATGTAAACTATTATTTGGAGGAACTTATGATTCATGTCGCGGAGAGTAGATTAAAACAGATACAATATATTGGTATTACTGATGATGATTTGGCTTTATTACATCATTATCAGGGACTATTCCAATCTATTGTGAATGAGGTGGTCGATCGGTTTTATGAGCATGTAGAAAAGGTTCCGCATCTCATGTCGATTATTTCCAAATGGTCGAATATTGAACGATTAAAACAAACACAACGTGAATACTGGCTTTCTCTCGCAGATGGAAAAATAGATGATCCGTTTATCGAACACCGTCTTTTTGTGGGGCAGGTACATTCCCGAATCGGATTGTCTTCCGATTATTATTTGGGCACGTACATTGCTTATCTTGATATTGCAGTGGACATTTTAAAGCGTTCGGGGATAGAGGACTGGTTTTTTATTGTGCATGCTCTTTCCAAAATGTTCAACCTGGATTCCCAGCTTGTACTGGAAGCTTATCAGGAAAAGGAAAAGGAACAAATCAACGAGCTGGCCGACGAACAAACGCAGGTGCTGACCGTTGTGTCCCGAATTGCGCAAAATTTGACCGGGATGATTGCTGAGCTTAGGGAAAATACGGATAATATCGCGGAGAGTGCCTGCAACACTGCTTCTTCGCAGGAACATACAGAGGAATTGGTACAGCATTTGAGTGACGAGATTAAGCATATTGAGCAGATGAGCGGTACGATCCGGGAACTGTCCGATCAGACTCATCTGCTGGGACTGAATGCGGCGATTGAGGCTGCCCATGCGCAGGAAGCAGGGCGCGGGTTTCAAATCGTGGCACAGGAGGTGCGAAAGCTTGCATCCAATTCGAAGCAAGCACAGGAGCAAATTCAGCGCAAGGTGCTGGATATTGCCCGTATGCTTGACAGTGTACAATCCGAAACAGCTGCCACAACAGCCAGTGCCCGGCAACAGGCTTCCAGCTCAGAGGAATTGGCTTCGTTCACAAAGCTGATCGAAAACATGGTGAAGGAATTGGAAATGCTGCAGCACTCCTCGGAAATGCTAAAGGTGTAAGATGTGACTTGAAGGCTATCCTTACGTTGGAGGCTTCACTACTGTAACGATTCAGTCATAGACTTTTTCCATTCTATATGAGCCGCAAGTACTCTTTTCCATAACTCGTCCCGTTCCTGGCGACTGTAGTTAACGAGCGGCTCGCCAAATACATCTGCTAACACTTCCAGCCACTGCGACTTCTTATCCAGTTCTACTTTTTCCAAACCGTTTAGCCCGCGTCTTTTCCAAATACATCCTCTGAGTTCATTCGCCTCTAATGCTTGCCTTTGCCGAATCAGAAACAGGTTAAACCATGGAGATTCCGCTGAGCGGCTATAGAAATGATGTTTCGGCATAAATTCTTCCAAATCCTGAACAACCGCAGGGGCAAAATCAACGCCAACAAATGAAGCAAGTGAGTCATGCTCTAAGCGCCAACCTTTTGTAACAACTCCGGATTCCATAACTTTATAATGAAGAGGGGCTTGTTCATAAGTCCCCATACGGAGTGGAAGAGGCTCATATGGCATATCGCCTAGCCCGACATCAACAATCCATACTTCATCTTCATGATGCTCATTTAGCAAGTTCACTGTTAGTCCAAGATGAAATGAATTAATGCGTGGTTCAGCTCCCAGAGGTTGTACCCCGGCACGATGCAGAGAGACTTTGTACCCTAGTGAATATAGTAGTGCACTAAAGGCACCATTCAGATGAAAACAATAACCACTTCTCCCATGTAGAATGAGTTGAATGGATTCTCGAAAACCAATGGCTGCCGGCTTCCTTGCGAAAATGTCCAATGTTTGCCATGAAAGATGTTTTACATGAGCCTTATGCAGTTCAACTAAATAGGAAAGGGTAGGAGGCTGAATTTCGGGAATTCCAATTCTGTTTAAATAAGCTTTTAT
>NZ_WUDQ01000377.1:0-3631 GCF_009827695.1 Paenibacillus sp. OT2-17
CCTTGAGATTACGGCTTTGATCGTCACCAACCTGAATCGTGAACATTCGATACTGACAGGTCGCCAATCGTTCAGAATGTTGGTACTTCTCCGTTTCAGCTACACCCTTATAGAACAGTAACGCAGCATCATGTCGTCCCTGTGCTATTAGCACTTCTGCCATATCAAATAGTTTAGGCGAATAGAGTAGGTTGTCCATAATGGTTCCCACCACTCGACGGATCGCATCCAGCTTGTCCAATTCCGCACAACGATACAAAAATGGCTCTATTCGTCTCATATTCGTGGGGGTGTCGATGATGTAGTTCTCTATAAATAGGTCGTAAAAGTAGCCTTCTGGTAAACCCATAGCCTCGGTAATGCGATCTATCTGGTTAACAGACATAGATTTATTGCCTGACACTATGCTACTTACTATCCCCCTATTCATGCCTGCTATATGCCCAAACTCCATCATGCTCAAACCTTCTTGTTTTAGATATTGTTCCAATTCTGCTCTAATCGTGGGTGTAATTTTAATGGATAAACCACCCTCCATACAAAAATACCAATATTTATATATTATTGCATACTATTGTTGTCCATAATTTAACAGTTGTCAATAATTTTTATTGATTTGCAACACTTACATTGATCTGACTGTACAAAAGTACGGAGGGTTACTTGCTGAGATAGACTCTTTAAATTAGTTTTGTTGCTATAACGCTACGGATTTTAAAGGGAAATATTAAGTTGTAGACTGACAATACGTCATTAAGCTAACAGGCAGTTTAACTTGATTGGTGATATTATGCTACTCTAATATAAATAAGCAAATAATTGAATCAAGAGGTGCAATAATGCGATTTCATGAATTTTATATCGGACAAGTATTTAAAACCAAGTCTTTAAAATTAACTAATGAGGATATCACCAGATTTGCAAGGGAGTTTGACCGCAATATATGCATTTAGATGAAGAGAAAGCATTGCAAGGCAGATTTAATGGAATTATCGCTTCAGGAATTCAAACATTAGCTGTTTCTTTTAAGCTTTGGGTTGAAACAGGCAGTTACGGTGATGAGGTTATTGCTGGAACGGCTATGAATAATATTAAATTTATCAAACCAGTGTATCCAGGCGACGAATTGTACACTATTGTTGAAGTGATTGGAGTAAAAGAGAAGCGGAATGAAACAGGACTCGTTACTGTATTGTTGTCGACTTTCAACAACAAAGAGGAGAAAGTTTTTGAAGGGGATTTATCCGTTCTGGTTAAACAATAAAGCTTTATAAAAAATCAATTGATAATGGTTTGAAGAGGTCCATGCATTCTAGCACGGACCTCTTCTCTTTATTTTAACGTGGCTTGACTTGCGGCTTCATGTTCAGCCACACGTTGCAGTAATTCCTTCAAAGCCTTCATTTGGCGACCTTGACGTTGCCCTTCTACAACTGAATTTCGCATAGATTCTACATCCTGAGTCCGCACTTTACCACCATGATGAAAACGATTGAACGCTTGATAATCTAACGGAAGCATATCTCGTTCCATTTTAAGATGTATTTTCGCCGTCATGCGTGATCCCATCATTAAACCCATGATTTTACCGACAACACCATGCTTTGGTAGAGTAGCTATTTCACCTTGTGCTCGGCAAGCAAGTTGCCAAAGTTCTTTATTGGCTACAACGGTCGAGAAGTTAGGCCAGCCTAAAATATCGCAAGCGGCGTATACAGGAAAGCCGACACTTGAGAAAATATTGAACATCGCCGGGCTTACTGACCACAACGTGAAACTTTAGAGCGATTGTACAGTGTGATAAATTGCTTTGCTACCACTTTATTATTGGTCTCGACTTGAAACCCAACGCCGTTTGTCGGGTGTTTGTAACAGACAATGGCTTGGGCAATCTGATTTGGATCCGTTGGTTTGTGTACAGGGAAAATAGCGTTGGATTGATGACTTAGCGTACTCAGTATTCCTCTTAGCAACTGGTCTTCCGGAATTCGCATAACCTGAAGATAATGTTCACGAATGCCATTTCCAAACCCACACATAATCACGGTAGTTGCAGAATCACGTACGATATCACCCATTTGGGATAACATATCTATGCCTTCTGATGTTCGACTAGCATTTCCGTCCAATGTAATAATAATAAATTGATATTGCTGAGGTTTTATTTCTTCTAGATCTTCAATGACATTAAAATCGCTAAAATTTTTCAATGTAGCATCATCATAGCAATATAGTTTTTGTGGAGAATCGAATGTTGCTTTTCGTCCTTTTCGCACAAGAAAGGTAATATCAGTACCGGATAAGTGAAGGTGATATCCAACAGAAAACCCTACAGCTCCTGCGCCCACATGAGTATTTTGGGTTTGTTTGAGTTGGTTGTCATGTTTTATTTACTCTCCTTGTATGATTGAAATAAATTATATTTTTTAATCATTATCATCAAATGAACATGTGTTGATTTAATGTCGCGATGTAAGTATAATCTACTCATCTCTGCAATCACAATAATCAATATATGAGTTAGTGTTATGAATTCAACAGTTCAGCTTGAGTTTGTTGAAAAGATGAAAAAAGAGGGGTAACATATGGTTGGAGTCAAGAATAATAGAAGAACTAAATATACGATCGATCTCATTAAAGAGAGTTTCCTCAGTCTATTAGAAACAAAAAAATTGCCTCAAATAACGGTTACTGAAATATGTAAACAGGCAGATATCAACCGTGGCACTTTCTATCTGCACTACAAAGATCCTTATGAACTATTTGAAGTAATGCAACATGAATTTAATCGAGAAATAATGGAAACGTTACAAGAAAGAGACAGTCCCTGCGCAACAGAAGAATCAATGATCAACCTATTGAACATCATTCGAGATAAGAAAACGATGTATAAAATCTTAATTTCGGAGACAGGAAAAAATGATTTTTTATCACAAGTCTTGCTTGAAGATCATGTGCAAAGAAATGGAGAAGAACCAAACAGGAAGGAACCATATACAATGGACTATTCTTTCACTTACATGGTTCACGGTTCCATTGGAGTCATTAATCAATGGCTCGAGTTAAATGGTAAGGAAAGCCCGCAAACGATTGCCCATATCATTTCTTCCCTGGGTCATCAGAATATTTAGTTTAAATGAGTCGCTAATATAGCGGCTTTTTTTATTCCAACTAAACATTAACATATGACTTCTATTCTAAATGTAGCTCCTGCAAGTGCTGCTTCTCTTGCAGCGTCAAACCAAAGCTTTTCTCGATAAAAGCATCAATGCTGCCATATTTTTTCTGCTTTACCGTAACTAAAGTACAGGCGGCACTGTACAGTTTCAGGTTTCGACTTGACGGAGCGAATGATGCGTTTGCAATCATATAAATGAATAATTTACTAAAAACCTCTGAGATTCGCACTGTGCTATTTTAGTATAGAGGGCTTTGAGAATGCCATTTACTAATCTCAGCCCATAGCTTGTTATTCAACTGCTTTTGTATTGGATCTGTACAAACAACACGATGGAACGAGAAGCATCATACAAACCATAGAGGTATAGCTGCTTCAAGAGTGGTCTAATCTATGTAAAATTTTGGTTCAGTGTAATGAATTTCACATCTTTCCGGGTCAACCTGTTCTACC
>NZ_WUDQ01000378.1:0-3630 GCF_009827695.1 Paenibacillus sp. OT2-17
AACGCAACGTTTGGATAAAGTTTTAACCCATATGGGATATGGCTCCCGTAGTGATATCAAGAGACAAGTTAAGCAAGGGATGATCACGGTAAACGGGAGAACCACCAAAGATAGCGGCTTACAGGTTCATCCCTACCAGGATCAGATTGAAGTGAACGGGGAACTTGTTGTCTTTCGGGAGTATATTTACATCATGCTGCACAAGCCACCGGGCGTCATATCTGCAACTGAAGATACGAGGGAGCGGACGGTGCTGGATTTGCTGAGTGCGGAAGAACGACATTTTGAGCCCTTTCCAGTAGGACGCTTAGATAAAGATACAGAAGGACTATTGTTGTTGACCAACGACGGTAAGCTAGCGCACGAACTACTTTCTCCACGGCGGCATGTCCCTAAAACGTATGAGGCTACCGTGTCGGGTCATGTCACGGAGGAGGATATTCATCAATTTACAGCAGGAGTGGAACTGAATGATGGGTATGTTACCCTTCCCGCGCAGTTGACCATTCTTCGTCACGAACATCCGTACCAGGCAGATGGAGAAGTTATTTCCTATATTTCGCTTGTAATCCATGAGGGTAAGTTTCATCAAGTGAAGCGTATGTTCGAGGCGGTTGGTAAAAAGGTGACCTATTTGAAAAGAACCGCCATGGGCCCATTGAAGCTGGATGAACAGCTTCCACTGGGCAGCTATCGAGAGCTGACTAGCGAAGAATTGGCATGGATCGGCCGGGATATAGCATCTGCAACGTCAGAAGTTTGATAGGCAGATTAAATATAAATGACGCACAGGCTCTTATGAGATTCCTGTGCGTCATTTTATGATATAGACAACCAGACAGAGAATTATTCAAACTCAACGTTCAACACTGAATCGCAGTTTACGAATTATTGTGCGCGTGCTGCCCGGCTTTTTTTCACTTCGGCTGCTTTATAAGCTGTAACCTTGTTTTTACCTGTCGTTTTGGATATGTACATTGCTTGATCGGCCTGCTTGACCAGTTCATCCGGGTTCATTTCTTTCTTCACTGTACTGTATCCGACACTGATCGTGACAATGCTTTCTTCCGCGACCCGCTCGCGGATACGTTCTGCGACATGTCCAACCTTGGCACGTCGATCCACAACCATTGCGACCAGTTCCTCGCCACCGTATCGTCCGGTCAGTCCGATTTCATCCAGTTCATCCTCCATAATCTGTGCGACCTGTTTGAGTACTTCATCCGCACGAGCATGGCCCTGCGTATCATTCAGCTTTTTGAAATTGTCAATATCGCAAAAAATGACCGACACGCGGATTCCTTGATCCATATATCGCCGTAGTCGGCCCGAAAAATATTTACGGTTATATAGCCCTGTTAGGCCATCAGTGATGGAAGAACGATAAATCCTTTGGAGTAGCTCCACAATCCGTTCAAACAGGATGATGAACAACGTAGTATAGTACAGCAATGGTAAAAATGACATATATAGGACTGCGTTTGACCTGCCTGCTTCTTCAGGGATGTCATTTCGCAGCCACAAATAGCCGAGCCAGAGCAAATACATGAATAAGCCCGCTACATACTTCTTTGGCTGTCCGATTCGTGGGGTTATGAACACAAGGCTCAATATTAGTACCAGTACTCGATAAAACAGAGTGAACCCAACTAGTTTCGCTGCGCTGATCCAAGCGGGCAACAAACCTGCAGTCCAAGCAATAACCGGCAATATCAATAACGCACCCAGCAGCAGCAGGGTCCATGTCTGCACACGTTTCAGCTTCCGGTAGAGTTGAAATACGGCGGCATTGATGAGCACGAAGGCAGATGCCTCCAGCGCATTTTTCCACACGATTCCTTGGAGTTGTATCTTGCCTCCGCCTGCTGAATAGAGATTCATGGCTTCATATGTCATAATAATAATAGCGGCAACCGAAAAAAGGATATAGGCTTTTTTTCGTTGTCTGCTATATATGATCACGCACATCAGTGCCATCATGAGTATAATATACAAACCGCAGGCTGCACTTACGGCCCCGGCCAGAGATGGGAAACCCAAGGTTCCCGATAAGGACAACAACGTCAACATCACCGACTCCATTTGCAAAAGTAGTCAATCTATTGAACGGATGATACCGTTCCGATACAATAGACAGGATTTATCCCATTTAAAATGTTATAATTTTCTTTTGTGACTAACATTTATTCTCAATATATCATCTTTCAGAAAATCCGGAAACCTATACATACAATCTGTGATCCGGGCAGTTTAATGCTTGAAAGGGGAAGCACGTCATGAAATTGCTACAGGCTCTCTTTTTCCCACCCGAGCAACCGGGAGGCGTTTCATCCATGATTCCATATCTGCAAGAGCGATTTACATCCCCCCGTTGGGAAATGGAGCTATTTTCAATCCCTAAACGGATTCGCAACAAGGGTAGGGACGAAGTAACTTTTGATACCTTTGACTGGACGAGATATGAACAATATCCAATCGTCCAAAAATATATTCAGACGTACCGTGACTATTTGTGGTGGACACGGCTTCGTATTCAGAAGCCCTATGACCTCATTCATGCCCATCATCCTATTGCCGGAATCGCCATGAAAACTGTTTTTCCTGACATTCCGCTCGTACAGACGATTCATTCTTCCTATGAGAAGGAGTTAATTCTAAACGGGAAAATAGAGGAGAACGGGCCTGAACACCAATTCTTGGTGTCACTGTATGGGGAAATGGAGCAGAAGGCGGATCGCTTGATAGCGGTATCTCATTCTTTTCAGCATTACTTAACTCCTTACGTTCAGAATCCGCAAGACATTGCAGTCATTCCGAACGGATATGATGAGAAGCGCTTCAAGCCCATTCCACACGAAAATGAAGTGACACAGCTCATAACCGTTTGCCGCCTTGTTCCGGCGAAAGGACTGGATATTTTATTGCGGGCCTGTGCTGAACTTAAAAAAAGAAATCTGGAATTTGTGCTTCATATTATTGGAGACGGTCCGGTTCGCCCTGAGCTGGAAGAGATGGCACGACAGCTCGATATATACCATGAGACGATTTTTTATGGATATACCCTTCATCCAGAAGAGTTTATGCCTTTCTTTGATGTATTTGTTTTGCCTTCTCGGGCGGAGGCCTTTGGTTCGGTATTTGCGGAAGCAGCGTTGAGTTGCCTGGCATTGGTAGGTACAGAAGTGGGAGGAATACCGGAGCAGATTGAAGATGGGGTAAATGGTCTGCTCGTGCCACCCGACAATCCGAGGGCACTGGCAGACGCATTAGAAAAGGTCATTGCTGACCCTTCCTATCGTTATGAGCTGGCTAGATCTGCCTGCGATAAAGCTAAATCAAGCTATTCTTTAAGTCGGGCGGTTAACGAGTTGAAGAAAATGTATTTGAAATTCCCACATTAACCATGACGAGTACCACCTGGTTTGGAATCGGAATGCCGAAAGCTGGAGCGAGGACGTGAGGAACGGAAAGGTCTCCTGCGTCCTGCTATGATCAGTTTGCTAACCCACATCAGACTGAGCATTCCGAAAATAGGATAAAGGACAGATAACAGTGAACTGAAGCCGAACTGACTGATTAAAAAACAGGTGAGCATAATGAATAGTGTGATGAGCTTGGGCGAAATTTGGA
>NZ_WUDQ01000379.1:0-3625 GCF_009827695.1 Paenibacillus sp. OT2-17
CAGATAGATAAATGATGGTAGACCAGCCAAGTTCCTTCCAAATCACTTGCCCGATGTAGACGGTTCGCAGCCATTGAGGAGAAGTTAAGAAGCTGATCTTCTCACCGCCCAGCGCGGCAATCATTTCATTCAGCACCCCACCGTCTACGGTTAGGAATACATAAGAAATCGAAACAATGATAACCCATGACATAAAGTGCGGGATGTAGATGATGGTTTGAATAATGTTTTTAAAAAACATCTTCCTAACCTCGTTCAGCATGAGTGCCAAAATGATGGGCAATGGAAAAAAGATTACAATGTTCAGCGCAAACAAAACCAGTGTATTACGAAGCAGCATAAAAAACGTAGGCTCGGTAAACAAACGAATAAAATGCTTCATTCCTACCCATGGACTGCCCGTGATTCCCTGAAAAGCTTGATAATCCTGAAATGCAATCACCAATCCCCCCATAGGAAAGTACTTAAAAATAATGAAGTACACCAGTCCGGGTAAAACCATTAAATAGAGCAACTTGTGTTTCTGCATTCGTAAAAGGCTTTCTGTCGTTCTTTTGTTCTTTTTCATTTTCATGTTTGGTGCGGGGACACTTGAAACTTTCATTAGTTCGACCTCCTTCAAACGTTCCTGTATACGTTTTCAAGAGTACGCGATTTTCAGCATTCCGCATATAATCATCAAATGATAGCGTTTACAAAATTGAGTATACAGCCTACTTTTCAACCTTTTCACCTTAGCTAATGATTACAACACAACCTAATGATCATCCGCTTTTCTCCATGATTAGAGAACACCTCAAGATTTGATTATATACGGAATTCTTTCCTCTTGATAAGGTTGACATGTAAACGATTACGAGGAGGTCAACCACATTGACGCAACCATTACGAAAACAAAAATTACGAAAAAAAGAATCGCTGGGCAGCCGTATTTTCAACATTGTAAACAGTACACTATTGATTCTCATTGCCCTCACTTGTCTCTTACCTTTTTTGAATATCATCGCCAGCTCTTTTGCCTCAACTGAAGAAGTGATAGCCAAGAAGTTCATTTTATTCCCCGTTACTTTTTCCTTGGATGCCTATCGCTATATTCTGTCGACTCCCACCATTTTTAGAGGTCTCGGGGTTTCGGTTGGAGTAACGGTCGTCGGTACAGTTGTAAGTATGATATTTACTGCTTTTATGGCTTATGGATTATCCCGAAGATATCTACTTGGCCGCAATACGATTAACTTCATTGTCGTGTTTTCTATGTTGTTTAGTGGGGGGATGATTCCGACATTCCTGGTTGTAAAAAGTATGGGGCTTATCAATTCGTATTGGTCCTTGATTCTTCCCGTGGCCATTAATGCGTTTAACCTGATTATCATGCGTAACTTTTTTCAGGCGCTGCCAGATGATTTGGAGGAATCAGCCAAGATGGACGGGTGCAACGATTTTGGTATCTTCTTTAAAATTATGTTGCCGTTAGCCCTGCCTTCTATTGCAACCATCTCTCTATTCTACGCTGTTGCCTACTGGAATACGTATATGCACGCCATTCTCTATATCAATGATTCTGCCAAATGGCCGATTCAAGTCTTGCTACGTCAAATTGTAATCGTTTCCAGTGGTATGCAGGCAGAAGGAACTGCTGTAGATGTCATCCCGCCTGCGCAGACGATTAAGATGGCAGTCATTGTCATTGCGACCGTTCCGATGTTAATCGTGTATCCATTTGTGCAAAAGCACTTTGTCAAAGGAGCTTTATTAGGAGCGGTTAAAGGCTAATTGGCTTGCTTCATCTTTCGGTAAGCTCCCGGTGTAACCTGTTCCTTTTTCCGAAAAGAGCGGATAAAGTTTTGCGAATTATGATATTGCAGTCGCTCAGCGATTTCTTTAATCGTCATATCGGTCTCAACGAGCCATTTCTTGCCCATTTGTAACCGGTAGCCCATTAGATATTCACTAAACGTCGTTCCATATTCTTTTTTGAAAATGCTGCTTAAATAATTCGGATTGTAATGAAGTCGGTCTCCAATGAGTTCTAATGATAATTCCTGGTCATATTCAGCACGGATAATAGCAGCAATTTTTTCCGAGAGACAGCGGAATTGCTGATTGGTCTTCTCTTTCATGCTTTTTACCATAGGGAAAATAACTTGCTCTATCAGCATACGTTCTATCTCTTCCGGGTTACGGATGTCCAGCAAACGATGATACAAAGCATGATTGTCTTGCGTCAGCAGCACTTCAATCCCTAATAGCTGCTCCAATTGGATGAGGTTATTCACAAACCGTACCAACAGCACTTCAAAGTTCATGGAATGATTGTTTTTTATCATCATTTCCTCCAATAAAGAGTGCACGGTATGGTATACCTGCTCTTCGTCCCCTATTCGGATGGCATCAAACAGTTTTGATTCCAATTCCGTAGGATAATGAAGCAGCACCGGACCTGAAATGACCATGGAAATATCTTCATAAAAAATAATTGATTCTTTGCCTAAATTTAAACGGTGATGCAAAGCTTGCTTGCTCATCTCACAGGCTTCTTTACTTTCTAATAAGTTATCATACGCCGTACTAATGCCGATGCTGATGGATACATTCAAATACTCTTTTACGTTTTGAACCAAAAGGGTCGCATCATCTAGGACTTGCTTTCTCATTTCCTGTTCGCTCTTACCTGTCAAAATTAATATGGTGGCCTGAGTGTTATCGTTCAAAATGATGGGAAGCATTCGCTGCTGCTCTGGAATCGTTTCTTCTACGATTTTATTAATAGCCAGCAGCAAAACATCTTTATCCGAGGGCTCTCGATCTCCCAGATTATCCAGTTGGACTAACAAGGTAATATACATTTGATTCTCGATCGGCGGATAACCCAAGCGTGGCATTTTTCGTGCCAATTCCTCTGCAGAAATACGTTTGCGGAACAGGTTGAGAATCAATTGGGTCTCCAACTGTGGCATTTCGGACTGAATGAGACTTTCCAAGCTTTCTTTCTCGGTTACAATGTTATCGATTGAATTAATAATCCATTCAATTTCATTTTTAGAAGGTTCATTTTTGAAAGCGAAATTAGGATTTTTAGGCAAGCTTCGTTTTATTTGCTGAAATGGCTTTGTAAAGTAAATGGCAATGAAGTACGCCACTACCACCATTAAGAGCGTTAATACAAGTCCCATCATGATGATCCCAAATTTGGTCGTTTGAAAGGCATCCGCAATTTCTTTCTTATCTAATACCGTTAAGTAAGTCCAATTGTTGTAAGCAGATTTGGCATAAATGACTTGTCGTGCAGGCTGCTGATCCGTTTTCTCCAAAGTTAACATACCTGTGTTGTTCGGCTTCACTGCAGCTTCTGAAATGTGCTGAAGCTGTTGGGTGGACAATAATTGTTCAGCAGGCTGGGTTTCATACATTAAATCGCCTTGTTTATTCAAAATAAAAACAGCCATATGATCCTCGGTTTGAATCGTATGATTTAACGTTTGCAGCGAAATATCCGACAAAGCAATGGCTTGCTTCTTCTTAGAGAATACAGGCAAGGTATTAACAAAACGAATTCCTTTATCTGTTTTAACCCAGAATAGTCCCTTCTCTTGGTGGTCGATATAGTTACTAATCAGCTTTTCTC
>NZ_WUDQ01000037.1:0-21236 GCF_009827695.1 Paenibacillus sp. OT2-17
CCCGTCCGCCGCTAGGTTGTTTAGAAGCAAGCTTCTAAACAACCCCGCTCGACTTGCATGTATTAGGCACGCCGCCAGCGTTCGTCCTGAGCCAGGATCAAACTCTCCATTAAAGACCAACCGAAGTTGGTTTATAGAAAGAGCGATAAGCTCATTTTGAAACTGACGAGATAAAATATCTCTTGTTTGCTTCCATTTTATACAGCCTGACGGCATGTACCAAAATTTCAGCGTTGGATTTTGTAAACAAAATCCGTACTCACTCGTTGTTCAGTTTTCAAAGATCAAACTTGCACAATGTCTTACTTTGTTTCGTCACCGCGTCTCAGTGGCGACCTTTATAATATATCATCTCTTTTTATAATTTGCAAGAGTTTTTTCAATTTCTTTTTTTCGAGCAAATCCTTCAAAAAGGAACGAAAATTAATTTACCATGAATATTGAATAGAGTCAATACTTTTTTTGATATCAGAAAGTATAATCTTTTTAAAATAGTTTACTTCCTGATATCTCTGATATAGTTTCATCTTATCTTTTCATTGTTTGGTTTGTGGGACTCGCCCTCTGCGAGCATATTTTGATAGTTCCTTGGCGGGTGCAAAACGGGCATACATGCGAAAGACTGTTTTATATCGTAGTGCGATTGCGTAGCGAATATCTTGATCCAATCGAGTATCGCTCATATCAAGCAGCATTTCATCTAGCTCCTTACGAAGAACGTAGTCAAGTTCCTTGCATTCTTTTTCGTTAAACAGCATTCCCAACATATGACCATACTCCCTTATCAGCAGATTATATAGTACTTATATTTGCTCAACTATTGTTCCAATCTTTACCTGTTTTTAAACTCAACTGCTAAGGTTTCAAACTTACCCCGATTAATCTTCAGCTTCTCTTTAGGCTCTCCCCTTTGTTATGTTCAATTTTCAGGAAATATATAAATAATTGGCCATAATATTTTATTGTGACAATAAACGATAAGTTATGCCACTCTCAATTGCAGCTGCTATAAGCAGTAAGATGACAGACCATATGGACACCCTCAACGTTTGTTTCATAAATACATCCCACACTGGGCCAGTTCCTTTGCGCTTTAGTCCTATGCTTGTACCTATAGTAGACATTATGTTGATTCCAAACTTCACTCCGAAGGCACAGGCGATAATCAAAACAGGCAATTCAATCACACCGTGAGGCAGTAACCCTTTGACAACAACTTCATACATACTTCTTCCCATATCTGTCTGCAAGTGTACTACAAACCCTAAAACCATACCGTTCACAATTAAAAATATAAACGGTACGATTCCAAATACTGCCCCCATAAATATAACCAGCACACATTTAATTGCATTATTGAAAAAGATGAATACAAAAAAACTCCATTGTGGATGCTCAGAATTCTGCAAGCGCTGCGCTACTTCTCCCAGTCCCTCCATTTGTTGCGCCAGCATGGATTGAATAGTGCCTGTACTTAACCATCCCACCATAATACTTGTGCAGAAAAGAAATGCAGAGATTAAAATTAACCGTCTTGTCGTGTGTAAATCGTGAAAAAATGCTTTTAGTCCCATTTGATAATTCCTCCTATTGGTTCAATGGAATAATTGACAACCCCCGGCATAGCTTTAAGTAAACAAGCACTTCTAGGATGAAAGGGGCGTTATTAACCATGAATTCTTTTTTCTATGTATTGAACGGTAAAAAAATCAAACGATTCTTAATCGTAATGGCTGCAGCCGTCTTTACTGTTGGAGTCATTTATGTAGAAACCGATAATGTTACGGTTTTTTCCGAGGAAGCACCAACCGCTATTTATAGTGTACCCACGGACAAAAAGCTGATCGCTCTCACCTTTGATATTAGTTGGGGTGATAAGCGTACTGCCCCCATCTTAAAAGTCCTTGAGGATAAAAAAGTGACTAAGTCCACCTTTTTTCTTTCTGCCCCTTGGAGTAAAACACATCCAGAGCTTGTGAATCAGATTAAAGAAAGTGGATTTGAGATCGGCAGTCATGGCCATAAACACGAAAATTACAGTAGCTTAAGCGATGAAGATATTCGTAAGCAGATTTCCATTGCTCATACCACATTAACCGAACTGACGGGACAGTCCCCGAAGTTGATCCGTATGCCTAATGGCGACTTTGATAAAAGGGTCCTTCAGGTTGCCAGCACTTTAGGCTACAAAACCATTCAGTGGGATACAGATTCCCTGGACTGGAAAAACCCTGGTACTCAGGTCATAATCGACCGTGTTGTAAATAAAGCGCATCCTGGCGATATCGTCCTTCTGCATGCCAGTGATTCCTGTAAACAAACACATGAAGCCTTGCCCGTCATTATCGACAAGTTGCGCGCACAAGGCTATGAATTCGTGACTGTATCTGAACTGCTTCAACAGGGTACAGTAAAAGGCAAAGAGGTGCGCGATCAGGCACTGGGTCTTTAAGGAGTTATTTTACATCGTTCTCAGCTAAAAACCAAAAGCAAATCGACATATTTCCCCGCATTCATCCGCATACTATCCACATTCATGATGAAGGAGGAATACGGCCATGAATTGGACTCGTTTGCGATTTGTTAGCACGGTATGCGTACTGGGCGTTGCACTGAGTGGCTGCGGCTCGGATCAGGGTTCTGCGCCCCCCCAGAACAGTTATAAAGAGATGAAAACGATGGTTGTCGATATCTTGAAAAGCGATGACGGAAAAAAAGCCGTAGAGGAGGCTTTAACCGGGGAAAGCACTTCAAAAGAAGGACAATCCGGTCAAAGCAGTGAAGAGGGTGGGGCTGGTGGTGGATCTGGTGGAAGCATGGGAATGAAAATGCTTATGCCCATGCAATCGGCTGAACAGATGAAGATCGCAGTCAAAGATACTTTGGTATCACCTGAATATAAAAAAGAAATCGAAAAAATTATGACTGATCCGCGTTTTGCCGGAGAATTTGCCAAAGCCATCAACAGCCAAAGCAAACAGCTTCATATGCAACTTATAAAAGACCCTTCTTATCAAAAATCAATTGAAGCGATGCTTAAGTCGCCAGAACTGACCAAGATGTATATGGACTTAACTAAAACTCCTGAATATCGCAAACAATCTATGACAGTCATGCATGATGCCATGCAGAATCCGATTTTTCGGCTTGAAGTCATGAATTTACTTAAAACTGTCGTACAAGAGGAACTCCAACCTAAGGTTGAGAAAAAAAGCGGTGAGCAAGGTGGCTCTGCTGATCAGAAGCAAGATGGTGGTGGTGGAGGCGAAGGAGAACAAGGTGGAGGCCAATAATAAAAAGGCTGGTTCAACAACCAGCCTTTTTTTCTTATTCAAATTCCGCGTGCAACGTCGTAATTTGAGCAGCAATATCATTGTAAATTGCCCCTGTCGCCGACTCGGATTTATATACGGATGGAGAAAAGTCGGCTTCTGAAGGGTGATTGTCTGGGATACCCAGCGGAATTTGCGCCAGCAGCTTCGTATGAAGGGTATCTGCCAGCATAGCCCCGCCACCGCGTCCAAAAACATAGTCCTTTTCTCCGGTGGAGGATACATAATAGGACATGTTCTCCACAACACCAATGACCTTATGATCTGTTTGGAGCGCCATAGCCCCTGCACGTGCAGCTACAAAAGCTGCAGTTGCATGTGGGGTAGTGACAATGATTTCTTCACTCTGCGGAATCATTTGATGTACGTCAAGCGCTACATCGCCAGTCCCTGGTGGTAAATCGAGTATCATATAATCCAGTTGTCCCCATTCAACATCACTAAAAAACTGTCTGAGCATTCTCCCCAGCATGGGACCTCTCCAAATCACCGGATTGTTCTCTCTGACAAAGAAGCCCATAGACATGATTTTGATACCGAATCGCTCCACCGGCTGAATGATACCATCTTCGACAGAAGGAACCTCCTCCACCCCGATCATATCCGGCACGCTAAATCCATAGATATCCGCATCAATTAAACCCACACGCTTCCCCTGTCTAGCTAAAGCAGCAGCCAAATTTACAGCTACTGTCGATTTTCCGACACCACCTTTTCCGCTTGCAATGGCAATAAACCGGACGCCAGATGCTGGGCTAAGCAGCTCATGTTCTTCCATACCGACAGCATGTCCTTTGGTCAAAACCGGGTCAGCGGCTTCCTCGGTATTCTCCACAGCTTGAATTGCGGACTTTTCATGCTCAGATGCCTCACGAATACGAATATGGACGTGGCTTAATCCCGCCTCTTCTAACGTCTGCCGGATTTCCCGCTCCAGTTCTGCACACGTCTCTTCCTGGCTATTCAAACTAATAGCGGTCAGGGATACCCGATCCTCTTTAACAACCACATCCCGAATAAAATGGAGATCGACTAGACGGCGTCCTGTTTGAGGCTCCCGCACTTGTTGAAGTAGCTCTATAACTTGCTCTCTTGATTGCATGAATTATCAGCACCTCTGCTTTAATGAATTACGGAGTGGTAAACACTTACAGTATACCACTATCTGGCCTCAGGTGCTGGTGAGATCCCCTTTTCCCCGGCACTGTAACGCAAAATCCCCTTATATATGGACGCCGCCACCTGCCTTTGATAGTTCACGTCACTTAGTCGTCTAGCTTCCTCTGGATGGGACAAAAATCCGACTTCTACAAGGGCTGATGGCATTTTGAGAGCTTTCAATAAATAAACTGTGTTCACGGTCTTAGCCACTCTGTCCGTATTTTCCAAGTTGCGTTTGATTTCTTCCTGAATTAAAGACGCCAAATTCTCGTTATCTGCATGGTTAGGAACGTAAAAGGTCTGGGCTCCACTCCAACGGCTCGACGGAATACTGTTCATATGAATACTTAGAAAGAGGTCCGCTTTCTGCTCCTCAATTATACGCACACGCTGCTTCAAATCCTCCGTTTTTCTTCTGGAATAACCTTTCGTTTCTTGCTGCGCCAGGTCGCGGTCATCCTCACGTGTCATGACAACAACAGCACCTGCTTGCTGCAAATAATCCCGCAAATAAAAAGCGATTGCCAGATTAATATCCTTTTCAATAATTCCTTCTTTGCTAACCGCCCCTCCATCAGGCCCTCCGTGTCCAGCATCTATAGCAATTACTTTACCAGTAAGGGGTAAACTCCAATGGGTCCAAGCTCTCGAAGCAGGTATCTCATACAATGCCAGTGTAATAAACAGAACGGCGAGACAACAGCCCAACAGCATTTTTTGCAACGTCCGATAGCGAATCCACAGTGTAACCTCGTTTTTACGATTATTTTTTTGCATAACAAAACGCCTCCGTCCTATACAGATACTAATAATCTATATGGGACGAGGCGTGTAGATAGTACAACTCAGGCATGAACAAATTCCTTCATACCTTCAATCAGCACTTGAGCAACTTCCGGTCGTGTAAATTCAGGTGGCGGGCAAACCCCAGAGCGCAACAATTCCCGTACCTTGGTGCCCGAGAGCGTCAAATGATGCTCCTTGGGATGTGGGCATGTTTTACTTGAGGCCATATTTCCACATCGAGTGCAATAAAAGCTGTGTTCAAAGAACAATGGAGTAATCCCCAGCTCTTCAGGTGTAAAGTGCCTGAAAATTTCCTGTGCTTCGTAGGTACCATAATAGTCTCCTACCCCGGCATGATCCCTTCCAACAATAAAATGGGTGCAGCCATAGTTTTTTCGCACAATAGCATGGAAAATGGCCTCTCTAGGACCCGCGTATCGCATGGCAGCAGGAAATACCCCCAGAAAAGTCCGATCAGCCGGATAATAATTGTCCAGCAGCACCAGATAGCTCTTCATACGCACATCTGCCGGAACGTCATCTGACTTGGTTTCACCAACGAGTGGGTTTAGAAACAAAGCATCCACAATCTCCATCGCGCTTTTCTGGATGTACTCATGCGCCCGGTGTACCGGATTTCGTGTTTGAAAACCGACCACTGTTTTCCAGCCTTTTTCTACAAAATAGTCGCGTGTCTGTGATGGTGTATAGTAAAACTCACTAAATTGTGTGGGCTCCGGCCGATTCAGCACTTGCACAGATCCACCAACATATGTAGAAGGTCGATCTAACAGTTTGTTTACGCCAGGATGAGCAGGGTCATCGGTCTTGAATACTCGTCTGGCTTCCTCAGCCTGATCTACCTGATAAATACTTTCAATATCAAGTACAGCATAGATAGTATCGTCTGTTTCACCCACCAAAGCCACCTGCTGACCTAATTTCAGTTCACTGGCTACACTTTCTACAACTGCAAGAGTAATGGGAATACTCCAGACTGTACCATCGGCAAGACGCATATCTGTTACCACCGACCGATAATCAGATTCATTCATAAACCCCGTCAAAGGAGAGAAAGCTCCCACTCCAATCAAATCCAGATCAGAAATGGTCCATGAGTTTACACGGATAGGAAACAATTCTCCTGCAGCCTGCAAAAGTGCTTTTTGCTCCGGTCCTGTAATGATTTTATCAACAAGTGTTCCGCCATGCGGAAGAATTGCAGTCATAATGCACTTCCCTTCTCTTCATAAATACGACTCATAGTTACCTGAATACCATTTTATTGATGGAGCCCACACTCTGTTTTCTCATTGCCTGACCAGCGACCTGCACGAGGGTCTTCACCTGGTAGAACTTCACGGGTACATTGCTCACAACCGATACTGGGATAATTGCGGTCATGCAATGGATTATACAGTACTTCATGAGTACGGATATAGTTCCATACATCCTCGGATGTCCAGCTTGCCAAGGGATTAAATTTAACGAGTCCAAACTTTTCATCATACTCTACCTTTTTTGAATTCGCACGGGTAGGGGCCTGATCCCGGCGAATACCAGTAATCCATGCATCGTATTGTGACAAAATGCGTGTCAGGGGCTCAACTTTGCGTATACCACAACATGTGTTAGGATCTGTTTTCCACAGTTCCTCTCCATGCTCAGCCGCTTGCTCTTCAGGAGTAATTAAGGGAGAGACCCTGACAAAATCCAAATTATATCTGGCTTTCATCTGATCTCGCGTATCGTAAGTTTCTTGAAAATGAAAGTCGGTGTCCAAGTAAAAAATGTCGGTGGAAGGGTTAATTTTTTGAAGCATATCTACTAGTACTACATCTTCTGCTCCGAAGCTACAAGCAAAGGTAAGATTGGGAAATGTAAGAACAGCATACTGGATAACTTCCTCTGGAGTAGCCTCTTCCAGTTCAATTGCCTTGACTCTAATCAACGCTTCTTTCTCCAATAAATTCATTATCAATGCGCCTCCATATGAAGATTCATAAATAAGTGTCATTTCAATACCGACTAAACTAATAAGATTAAATACAGTATAAAACTTTCACAATCATTGTCAATCCAAGGCAAAATGTCCTGATGTAAGCATTTATCCTCCCACATTTGCAGGAATGTTGTTCTGTCAGCATTCTTTAATGCTTTCTTGCGTATCCAACCAAGTTCATTGGCTTTATATAAAATATTCTTATACCAAACACTTGAAAATGGTCCATAGGCTCTTTTGTTACTAAAAATAACTAGTGTAGCTGAAGGAATGCTTGAATGGAGGCTTTTTACGTCAACAAAGACGGCTTGTTCTCTACTCTGCCGAAGACAAAGGCGTACCACCAGTACGCTTTTAAACAAAGGGCTTTCTCATATAACAATATATGGTAATAGTTTGGTACTTGAAGGAATACATCCTATAGTTTTGACTTTGGAAGAGCAAGCCGAACGTGCGGATAAGCATTTTTTTGACAACTCACCTTGCTACGCAAAATTACTTAGTTGAATGATTTCTATAGCCAAAATGTATTATTGTACTATACATATGCTTGTGGATCTTCTGAGTGAAATGCTTTAGAGGCATCTAGGAGCAGCGTATCCTAATCTTGGCCTAGTGCGCGGCAGCAATGCTGAACAGCTTTGGGTTGCTTGATCAAGCAAGAATCATCTGTAGAAGAAAGCAACATCGTTTCTGAATCTAAGATTATCGAAGGGTGCTAACCGAGGGAATTGAAAATAACTTTAGGTTCCAAAGCTCTTATTTTGCATTCCAAAGATGAAGTCCGTATGTGGACGAGTTCAGATGAAGGCAAACTAGCCTTTACTCGAATTTTTAGCCAGATGAAATCGACTACACTATTCTGGAGCTCTGGCGTCAGCGATGCTTTCATTGTGGAAATTATAAAAGAAATGACTGCGCGCTGAACTCTTATTATGCCTCTATCCAATCCTAAAGCGCTTATAGAGGCAATTCCCGAGGGATTGATCCCTGGACACAAGCAAGACTCTTATCGCTACTGGAAGCCTATTTAAAGCCTGACATCAAGATGGGTCAATTTTATGAGGGTAGACACAGTCGGACAATACATGGTGCTCCCAGTTATAGTTTGGAGCGATTGCTGTGTAGACTAT
Source organism: Paenibacillus sp. OT2-17 (assembly GCF_009827695.1). NCBI lineage: Bacteria > Bacillati > Bacillota > Bacilli > Caryophanales > Paenibacillaceae > Paenibacillus > Paenibacillus sp. OT2-17. The sequence goes on from NZ_WUDQ01000037.1 coordinate 8,415, forward strand.
TTCCATTACCAGTAACATGTACATCGCCATTGCCATAGCAGTAGCCTAGGAAGCGGACAGTGCTAGGCTAAAGAGCGTCCTTCTCTCAGTGCACACAAATAAAAAGAGGTATTCCTTGCCGTATCCCTAGCTGCGCCCAAAACAGCTGTACAAGAGGCATAGACAGTACCAGCCAGAACATATCAAGGGACTTTACATAAACAAGTGAAAGCAAAGTATCTCGTGAAACAGCACTTAGCAGAGAATATTAAGATGAGGCTATATTGAATAGTCGAACATTATATTTTAGTCACAGGTTATAAACATTACAGAATAAACTCCGTGGAAATAGCAAACTGTATTTGTGTATAACAATATCGTCTTCAATTACATCGTGGATAACTTTTCGTGTTCCATGCATTTGCATGCGGTTATTTATGTATTCGCAGAAACATGCTGAAGCCCATGAATTTTAGAGTAGGTCTACTTATCCACATGTGGATAATAATCAGGAAATGACTAAATAAAAAAGAACCCTTTCCATAAGGAAAAGGTTCTTCTGTATTCGAAATATTAACGTTTCGAGAACTGTGGTGCACGACGAGCGGCTTTGAGACCGTATTTTTTACGTTCTTTCATACGTGGGTCACGAGTCAAGAAGCCTGCTTTTTTCAAAGCTGGACGGAATTCCGGATCTGCTTTCAACAGAGCACGGGAAATACCGTGGCGAATTGCGCCGGCTTGACCAGAGATACCACCACCATGAGCGATAACGAGTACGTCATAGCTGCCAACTGTTTCTGTCAGGTTCAGTGGTTGTTTTACGATCAGTTTGAGAGTTTCCAAACCGAAATATTCATTAATATCACGCTTATTGATGACAATGCGTCCTTCACCCGGTACGAGACGAACACGAGCTACCGAATGTTTACGACGACCTGTCCCATAGTATTGTACTTGTGCCATGAAACTGTCCTCCCTTTTAATTATCCGCGAAGTTCGTAAACTTCAGGTTTTTGTGCTGCATGTGGATGCTCAGTGCCTCTGTAAGCTTTAAGTCTCAGCTTCATTTTCTCGCCTTGACGAGTTTTAGGAAGCATACCGTGAACAGCCAATTCCAACATACGCTCAGGCTTGTTCTTAACCATTTCTTGTGCAACCGTTACTTTCAGACCACCTGGATGCAGGGAGTGACGGTAGTATTTCTTGTTCTCCATTTTTTTACCGGTCAATACGATTTTTTCCGCATTGATTACAACAACAAAATCACCTGTGTCCACATGTGGTGTAAATTGTGGCTTGTGTTTGCCGCGAATCAACGCAGCCGCTTCGCTTGCCAGACGGCCGAGCGTTTTGCCTTCGGCATCAATGATGTGCCAGTTGCGCTCAACTTCATTTGGCTTCGCCATATACGTAGTACGCATGAAAAGTATCCTCCTTAAGTTCGTTAACAGAAATCATCATTTATCTTCGTTCGTTAAGTTGCTGCATTATTGATGGATTAGATGTTAATTTAAAGTGATTATCTTAATTGGGGCTGTGGGAAAGCCATTAAGAAAACACAACTTTTATATTACAGGATAACCATCAATTCCGCAAGGGTAAAATCAATGTTTTTTGATGTTTTCGTCGTACTCTACATTCCAGAGCGTTAAAGCGTGTCCAACGGCCGTAGGTCCGGCCTTTGAACGATTTTTCGCCTCCAAAATGGAAGGAATATCATCCGACGATTTTTTGCCTTCTCCCACTTCCAGCAAAGTACCCATAATAATTCGAACCATGTGCTGCAAAAATCCGCTACCTGTAATATAAGTATGGATAATTCCCTGATCATCCGAGTCCGGACGTGAAAAGGAATGGTCTACTGTCATATAGGCTTCGTAAATAGTACGAACATGATTCGTCTTTTGGGAACGTCGAGATGCGAACGAAGTATAGTCAAAGGTGCCAACTAAATGAGCTAACCCTTCCTCCATCGCTCTTACATTCAGACTCGTTGGATGATGGGCCTGTGTACGACGGTGAAAGATGTCCGGAAACCGGTTCGCATTAATACTGTACCGATATGTCTTCCGCTTCGCCATGCGGCGTGCATGAAAGGACAGTGGCACCTCTCTCGCATCCGTAACGATGATATCACGAGGCAACCAGGCATTAAGTGCCAGACACCAGCGCTGTAACGGAATCGGCGATTCAGTGTGAAAATTGAATACCTGCCCGTATGCATGTACACCTGCATCTGTACGGCCTGAGCCTGTAATTTTAAGACGCTCGCCCGTCAATGAGTAAATAGCATGTTCAAGGCAGTCCTGAATGGTGTTACCGTTAGGCTGCGTCTGAAAGCCATCATAGTGGGTTCCGTCATAGTTCACCTTCATGCACAAGTTCCGCATGCTTCTCACACCTTTGTAGGGGTAGTCTCTGGCCTTGCAAGGAATAACCGAACATAACAAAGGAGAAGCCCCTCAAGGACTCCTCCAAGAGAAAAAAAGGGTTGTTCAGAATCAAGCCGATTCTGTCCACCCTTCCCTCATCTTCGCCTGTTTACGCGCGGTCAACCAATTCCAGATATACCATTGGAGCGGCGTCGCCACGACGAGGTCCCAATTTCAGGATACGAGTGTATCCACCTGGACGCTCAGTGTAACGTGTAGCCAATTCGCTAAACAGCTTTTGGATTGCATCCTGCTCACCATCCAAAGTTTCACGGCGAACGAACGCAGCCACTTGACGACGTGCGTGCAGATCTCCTTTTTTCGCTTTGGTGATCAGTTTTTCAGCAATAGAACGAACTTCTTTCGCTTTAGCCTCAGTAGTTTGGATACGCTCATACAAGAACAGATCGGTTACCAAATCACGAAACAAAGCTTTACGGGCACTGGAGTTACGGCCCAATTTTTGGTATGCCATGTAATTTCCCCTCCTTCACAAAAACGTTGCTGTACTATTCTTCCGTACGAAGTCCTAAACCAAGTTCCTCGAGCTTCTCTTGTACTTCTTCCAAAGATTTGCGACCCAAGTTACGGACCTTCATCATATCTTCTTCAGATTTAGTCGTGAGTTCTTGTACCGTATTGATACCAGCGCGCTTAAGGCAGTTATAGGAACGGACGGAGAGATCCAGCTCTTCGATCGTCATTTCAAGAACTTTTTCTTTCTTGTCTTCTTCTTTTTCAACCATAATTTCAGCATCTTTTGCCTCGTCCGTGAGACCCACGAACAACATCACATGCTCGGTCAAAATTTTGGCTCCAAGGCTCACTGCTTCCTCGGGACGAATACTTCCGTCAGTCCAAACCTCAAGTGTCAGCTTGTCATAATTCGTAACCTGGCCGACACGCGTATTTTCTACGCCGTAGTTCACGCGTGCAATCGGAGTGTAGATGGAGTCGACGGGAATGACGCCGATCGGCTGGTCATCACGTTTGTTCCGATCCTGCTTAACGTAACCGCGACCGCGATTGGCAAAAATACGCATGTGAAGTCTCGAACCCGGTCCGAGCGTAGCAATGTGAAGATCCGGATTAAGAATTTCCACATCACTATCCGCACGGATATCTCCTGCCGTTACAACTCCTTCGCCTTCCGCATCGATTTCGAGTACTTTCTCTTCATCCGAGTGGATTTTAAGCGATAAAGCTTTCAAGTTCAGAATGATCTCCGTTACGTCTTCCTTCACACCGGGAACCGTTGCAAACTCGTGCAGAACCCCATCGATCTGAACCGATGTGACTGCTGCCCCCGGTAACGAGGATAACAGAATACGGCGAAGCGAGTTTCCCAGCGTCGTACCGTATCCGCGTTCCAGCGGTTCTACTACGAATTTTCCATAGGTGCCATCATCATTGACGTCAACCGTCTCAATTTTCGGCTTTTCGATTTCTATCACTGCAATATCCCTCCTTCAAAACGTCGCTCCTATATGAAACATTCACCTTATCCATAGTCTATCATGCAGTATACCTAAACATCCATTCTTGGCAGTTTGTGCCGGATCTATACTACACGCAGAGGAGAAATCTCATTAGACGCGACGACGTTTTGGAGGACGGCATCCGTTATGAGGTACCGGAGTTACGTCTTTGATCAGGTTAACTTCCAAACCAGCAGCTTGCAAAGAGCGGATTGCTGCTTCGCGACCTGCACCAGGTCCTTTAACCATGACTTCGACAGTTTTCATGCCGTGTTCCATAGCAGCTTTAGCAGCAGTTTCTGCGGCCATTTGCGCTGCGAATGGAGTAGATTTACGGGAACCACGGAATCCCATGCCGCCTGAGCTGGCCCAAGAGATTGCGTTACCGTGTGGATCTGTGATCGTAACGATCGTGTTGTTGAACGTGGAACGGATGTGTGCCACGCCAGTCTCGATATTTTTACGGTCACGGCGTTTTGTACGTACAACTTTTTTCGGTTTAGCCATTGAATGTTATCCTCCCTTCTTATTTCTTTTTGTTCGCTACAGTCCGACGAGGACCTTTACGGGTACGAGCATTAGTTTTAGTACGTTGTCCGCGAACAGGCAACCCACGACGGTGACGAACACCACGGTAGCAGCCAATCTCAGTCAGACGTTTAATATTCAAGGAAATTTCACGACGCAGATCGCCTTCTACTTTAACTTCTTTGTCGATCGTTTCACGTAATTTGCTCACTTCATCTTCAGTCAAATCACGAACACGCGTGTTTGCACTGATGCCTGTTTCCTTCAAGATTTTCTGAGAAGTCGTTTTACCGATTCCGAAAATGTAAGTCAAGGCGATCTCAACGCGTTTGTCACGTGGCAAATCCACACCAGCTATACGAGCCATTTTACGCTACACCCCCTTCTATTAACCTTGTTTTTGTTTGTGTTTCGGATTTTCGCAAATAACCATTACGTTCCCTTTGCGGCGAATGACTTTGCATTTTTCGCAAATAGGTTTTACAGAAGGTCTTACCTTCATGTTGATTACCTCCTCCAAGCTTTACCCTGGTAAAACTCGCTTCGTGAACATTCACATCGTTTTGCCGAGCAAAACAAGTTTTTTAAATGACATACGTTTAATAAAAACCTGCATGAATTACTTGCGGTACGTTATACGGCCTTTGGTTAAATCGTAAGGCGATAACTGTACAACCACCTTGTCGCCTGTCAAAATACGGATAAAGTGCATCCGCAGCTTTCCGGAAACATGAGCAAGAATTTGATGACCGTTCTCCAGCTCTACCTTGAACGTAGCGTTCGGCAGTGGCTCGATTACCGTACCTTCAACCTCAATGACATCTTCTTTGGCCAAAGTCAGTCTCCTTTCTCTTCAGCTTGGTATTCGGACGAGTCCAGGAAAGTTTTCACTGCATGGCGCAGCTTTCCATTCGTCACCCGACCGCTTTCGTTTAAACTGTTTACAATCTCGCTACTAATCTTTGGCTGAGGCACCAAATGAAGAACATTTTTCTTCTTCGCTTGATCAAACTTTCGTTTATCCCCATCCGCAATATATACAAACCTGCTATCTGCTACTGAAACGACAACCGCAATCTGTCCGGCACCTCTGCCTTTCAGAATCTTCACCAGCTGACCGATTTGCAGGTTTCCTTGCTGAATCATTCCAATCACCTACGCACTCAGTTTCGTGAAAATGTCCATGCCGCCCGTTTCGCACGTCACCGCTTGCTCGTTATGAGCACATGAGGTTACGTTCATCGTAACGACCGTCCAGTTGTCTTCCAGCGTCCCTACATGGTGAGAACCTATCTGAATCATTGATTCAATAGCCAGCCCAATGCCGGTTTTCAGCCTCGGCCCCTGCTCAGGAATACCACGGTTTGGATTCTCAATATATTGCCGAATGGCATGCGACATTGTAAACTGGCGAGTCTTCGCGATGATATCGCCTTTGTTTAACTTGCGTTTGCCGGGAAATCCGTGCACCAGTTGTTCGTTGACTGAAGCGCAAATGCTAGCAGGAAAACCGTTATAACCTTTAAAAGACGGCACAGCTCCCTGACTGCGAATATACCGATCAGCTAAATGATCAAGTTCACCGGTCGTAATACCGGGCTCGATGTGTCCTGCCAAGAGATGATCCGTTTCCGTATCTATTCTCTTAGCTTTCCTCATAAAGCTTGATTCCGTCCCCGACTTGCAAATGATCATTACAGCTAACCCCGCAACAAGGACACGATATTTTGGGAAACCACATCAATATCCTGTTCTCCGTCAATATGACGCAGAAGATTCTGGTTCTCATAAAACGTGAGGAGTGGTGCTGTTTTATTACTATATTCGTCAAGTCGTGTTCTTACGCTATCTTCATTATCGTCAGGACGCTGATAGAGTTCCCCACCGTCTTTATCGCAAATGCCTTCAACCTTAGGAGGATTAAAGACAATATGATAGCTAGTTCCGCAGCTTTTACAAACCCGCCGTCCTGTGATTCGTGCCAACAAGTTGTCACTATCCACTTTCAGGTTGATGACGTCATCTAGCTTCGTATTCAAACGACCCAAAATTTGATCCAAGGCTTCAGCTTGAGCCAAAGTTCTTGGAAAACCGTCCAGCAAGAACCCTTTCTTGCAATCTGGCTGTTGTAGCCGTTCTTCAACGATACCGATTGTTACGTCATCCGGAACAAGTTCACCCTTGTCGATATATTCTTTAGCTTTAATGCCAATAGGTGTTCCCTGTTTCATCGCTAGGCGAAAAGCATCACCTGTCGAGATATGAGGAATGCCGAATTCCTTCACAATGACATCTGCTTGTGTACCTTTACCAGCCCCCGGAGGGCCCATGATCAAAATATTCACAATCTGTCACTCCTCAAGACGACCCCTACACAAGAAACAGCACAAAAGGTGCCGGTAAGCATGCGAACATCCTAAGCCGGTACCTATTGCCTATTTGTTGATGAAGCCTTTGTAATGGCGTTTGATCAGTTGGCTTTCGATTTGCTTCATTGTATCCAATGCTACACCAATGATGATGAGCAATGAAGTACCGCCAATTTGCACGGAACGAGGCAAGCCCGAAAGCGAACCGAAGAATACCGGCAAAACGGATATGACTGCCAGAAACAAGGCTCCTGTCATTGTCAAACGTGACATTACTCGTGTCAAGTATTTCTCCGTGGCTTTACCCGGGCGAATTCCCGGAATATAACCGCCGTTTTTCTTCATATTGTCGGCCATTTGCTGCGGATTCATCTGTACAAAGGTATAGAAGAATGTGAAACCGATAATCATTACGACATACAAAACCATGCCCAGCGGCTTGTCATAATACAAGTAAGTGGTAACCCACTTAGCCCAAACATGATCTGCCCAGAAACTCGCAATAATTGTCGGGAATTGCAGCAATGATACCGCAAAGATTACCGGAATAACGCCTGCCGCATTAATTTTCATCGGAATATGCGTATTCTGGCCACCGTACATTTTGTTGCCAACTACACGTTTCGCGTATTGTACCGGGATTTTCCGAATACCTTGCTGGATGTAGATAACACCAACAATAATCAGAACAATCACCAGGGCAATTATAATTGCCTTCAGAATATTCATAAACAGCTGATCTGCCTGAATAAACTGAGATTCTACAACCGTCCGAATATGTCTTGGAATACCCGCTGCAATCCCTGCGAAGATAACAATAGAGATACCATTGCCGATTCCCTTTTCGGTAATTTGCTCACCGAGCCACATAAGGAACGTAGTTCCTGCTGTAAGCACAATGGCAATGACCAGATAATCTGCAAAAGTGGCTCCTGGAATCATCGCTGCACCGTACAGTCGATTAAAGCCAATCGATGTTCCGAATGCTTGAATCAGGCCAAGTATTACCGTACCATAACGCGTAATTTGAGCCAACTTCTTTTTACCATGCTCTCCTTGTTTAGCCCATTCCGCAAGTTTCGGAATCACGTCCATTGACAGCAACTGTACAATGATGGACGCTGTAATATATGGCATAATCCCGAGGGCGAAGATCGAAAACTGATACAATGCGCCCCCTGAGAAGGTGTTAAGGAGTCCAAACAACTCGCTTCCTGCCTGATCCTGAGAAGTAAAGACTTGCTTGTTCACGCCGGGAACCGGCACGAAGGAGCCAATACGATATACAAAGAGTATAAACAGGGTGAACAGGATTCGGGTTCTAAGATCCTCAACCCGCCATATATTTTTCAGGGTCTTGAACATTAGATCACCTCGGTTTTACCGCCGGCAGCTTCAATTTTCTCTACCGCAGATTGAGAGAACTTGTTCGCTTTAACTGTCAATTTCACAGTGATTTCACCGTTACCCAGAATTTTGATTCCGGATTTAGCGTTTTTCACAATGCCATTGTTCAGCAAAAACTCAGGGCTTACTTCTGTACCCGCTGCAAAACTGTTCAAATCTTCGATATTCAAAACCGCATACTCTTTACGAGTAGGATTTACGAAACCGCGTTTAGGCAAGCGACGATACAGTGGGTTTTGACCACCCTCGAAGCCCGGACGTACACCACCGCCGGAACGAGCGTTTTGACCTTTATGACCACGACCAGAAGTTTTACCCGTACCGCTACTAGGACCACGACCCAAACGTTTACGTTCTTTGCGGGAGCCTGGAGCTGGGGAAAGCTCATGTAACTTCATCGTTCGTTGCACCTCCTTGATTATTGTTAAAATACTTTATTTCTTAAGCCTCAATTTCTTTAACAGAAACCAAATGGCTAACTTGATTAATCATCCCGCGAATAGCTGCATTGTCGGGTTGAACTACTTTATGGTTGATTTTACGCAAGCCGAGCGTTTTAACAGTCGTTCTCTGATTACCAGGACGGCCGATCAACGAACGAACGAGGGTAATTTCTAATTTCGCCATGATATTCCCTCCTTAGCCCAGCAGCTCTTCGATGGATTTGCCGCGCAATTTTGCAACTTCTTCAGCGCGTTTCAAGCGGGACAAACCTTCCAAAGTCGCATTGACCATATTCATGGAATTCGAAGAACCCAAAGATTTTGTCAAGATATCACCTACACCAGCAAGTTCCAGTACAGCACGAACCGGACCACCAGCGATAACTCCAGTACCTTCCGATGCCGGTTTCAACAGAACCCGGCCAGCACCAAACTTACCTGTAACAAGGTGAGGAATTGTTGTTCCTACGAGTGGAACGTGAACCAGGTTTTTCTTAGCATCTTCAATACCTTTGCGAATTGCATCAGGTACTTCGCCAGCTTTACCGATTCCAGCGCCTACCCAGCCGTTGCCGTCGCCCACTACTACCAGAGCACTGAAGCTGAAACGGCGTCCGCCTTTGACAACTTTAGCTACACGATTAATATTTACTACTCTTTCAGTCAGTTCCAAAGTATTCGGATCTACACGCAAGTCGTTAACCTCCTTTTGAGAAATGTCTTAGAATTCAAGGCCTGCTTCGCGAGCTGCATCAGCCAAAGCTTGAATCCGTCCATGATACAAGTATCCACCACGATCAAATACGATGTTAGCATGGCCTTTTTCTTTCGCACGTTTAGCAACGAGTTCGCCAACTTTACGAGCTGCTTCTACACTACCGCCGTTTTTGATTTCGCTGCTCAGTTCTTTATCCATAGTGGATGCAGATACCAATGTTACACCAGCTACATCATCAATCAGTTGTGCGTAGATATGCTTGGAAGAGCGGAATACGTTCAAACGAGGACGTACAGCCGTACCTTCGATTTTCTTACGTACACGCAGATGTCTTCTGACACGTGCTTTATTTTTATCTTGTTTTGTAATCATCTCAAGTTTTCACTCCCTTCAGTTTGCCTTTTAAAACTTTATACTAAGACGCACTGGGTAAAAAAGAAGTACGAAGTCTTTCCTGCAGAAAGACCGCACAAAGTCGGTAAGAAACTTATTTCTTCTTACCGGCTTTACCTTCTTTACGAATGATGCGCTCGCCTTCGTATTTAATCCCTTTACCTTTGTACGGTTCAGGTTCACGAACGGAACGAATTTTAGCAGCGTAGGCACCTACACGCTCTTTATCAATTCCGCGAACGATGATTTTAGTGTTCGAAGGAACTTCGAATTCGATGCCCGCTTCCGGTGTGATTTCAACCGGGTGAGAGTATCCAACGTTCAGAACGATTTTATCTCCGGATTTGCTTGCACGATATCCGACCCCAACCAGCTCCAGAGATTTTGAAAACCCTTCAGTTACACCACTTACCATGTTGTTGACAACGCTGCGGGTTGTTCCATGCAAAGAGCGGTGAAGTTTGTTGTCCGAAGGACGAACTACATTAATTTCATTGTTTTCCACAGTAACGGACATGTCTTTATGAAGCTCGCGAGTCAATGTTCCTTTAGGACCTTTAACTGTGATCGCTGTGTTGTTCAAAGTCACGTCAACACCACTTGGTACTGTGATTGGTTTACGACCAATACGGGACATATCTGTTGCACCTCCTATCTTTTAAACGTTATCTTACCAAACGTAGCAAACAACTTCTCCGCCGGCTTTTGACTGACGTGCTTCTTTGTCGGTCATGATACCTTTGGATGTTGAAATGATTGCGATCCCGAGTCCACCCAATACGCGTGGAATCTCATTGCTCTTCGTGTAAACGCGAAGACCTGGTTTACTGATTCTTTTCAAACCTGTAATAACACGCTCGTTGTTCGCACCGTATTTCAAGAAAATACGGATAATCCCTTGTTTGCTATCTTCAACAAATTCCGCATCACGAATGAATCCTTCACGTTTCAGGATGTCGGCGATTTGTTTTTTCATTGTAGATGCAGGCATTTCTACTGTTTCGTGACGAACTGTGTTCGCGTTACGAATACGAGTAAGCATATCTGCAATTGGATCAGACATAGTCATTGTGTATAAACCTCCTTCCCAAACAGGACTTTTTACCAGCTTGCTTTTTTCACGCCAGGAATCTGGCCTTTATAAGCTAATTCACGGAAGCAAATTCTGCAGATCTTAAACTTTTGCAGTACCGAATGTGGACGACCACAACGCTCGCAACGAGTGTAAGCACGAACTTTAAACTTTGGTGTGCGTTGTTGTTTGACTTTCATTGAAGTTTTTGCCACTTAGCCTGACACCTCCTAAATAGTTTCGGAGAACAGGGTGTCTTTAAAATCAGACGCCCGAAACGTTATGCCAACATTATTTTGCGAAAGGCATGCCCAGCTGAGTCAGAAGCTCACGGGACTCTTCGTCAGTTTTGGCAGTCGTTACGATAACGATGTCCATACCACGAACTTTATCAACTTGATCATACTCGATTTCCGGGAAGATCAACTGTTCTTTCAGACCAAGCGTGTAGTTACCACGTCCGTCGAAAGCTTTTGTCGATACACCATGGAAGTCACGTACGCGAGGAAGAGTAATGTTGAACAATTTGTCCAAGAAATAATACATACGCTCGCCACGAAGTGTTACCTTTACACCGATCGGCATGTTTTCACGCAATTTAAAACCTGCAATAGATTTTTTTGCGCGAGTGATTACTGGTTTTTGACCAGCAATCAGCTGCATGTCGTTGAGAGCTGAATCAAGTACTTTGGAGTTTTGGACTGCGTCGCCAACACCCATGTTGATTACAACTTTCTCGATTTTAGGCACTTGCATCACTGTTGTATAGTTGAACTTCTGCATCAAAGCAGGAGTGATTTCTTTCAAGAAACGTTCTTTCATTCTTGTTGTAGCCATGAATCATATACCTCCTTTCTTCAAAAAATAATTAGTCGATCACTTCGCCAGAACGTTTTGCAATGCGCACTTTTTTTCCGTTGTCCAAAACTTTGTAACCAACACGGGTTACTTTTCCGCTCTTCGGATCAATGTGCATAACGTTGGAAACGTGAATCGGAGCTTCTTTCTCGATGATGCCGCCTTGTGGATTCAGCTGATTAGGCTTTTGGTGTTTTTTAATCATGTTAACACCTTCCACAAGCACACGGTTTTGACGAGGGTAAGCAGCGATAACGCGACCTTTTTTACCTTTATCTTTACCTGTAATCACCAGAACAGTGTCGTCTTTTTTGACGTGCAGCTTGTTGTTATGGGATTCCAGAACTTTTTTCACTTTTGGCATTTCGTACACCTCCTACGGGCACATTTTAAGGTGAGTTTAGATCACTTCCGGAGCCAAGGAAACGATTTTCATGAAGTCCTTGTCACGAAGTTCGCGTGCAACTGGTCCGAAAATACGAGTACCACGTGGGCTCTTGTCTTCTTTAACGACCACTGCTGCGTTCTCGTCAAATCCGATGTAGGAACCGTCTTTACGGCGGATAGAACGTTTAGTACGAACAACAACCGCTCTTACTACATCACCCTTTTTGACAACGCCGCCTGGTGTTGCTTGTTTTACGGAACAAACGATCAGGTCACCAATTTGAGCTGTACGACGTCCCGTACCACCGAGCACACGGATACACATCAGTTCCTTCGCGCCGGAATTGTCAGCTACAGTCAAACGTGTAAATGGTTGAATCATTTATTTATCCTCCTTTCGGAAAAACTACACTACATTAGATTATAACAGCTTTTTCAACGATTTCGACCAGTCTCCAGTTTTTGTCTTTGGACAAAGGGCGAGTTTCCATGATTTTAACAGTATCACCAATTTGTGCAGTGTTGTTTTCATCATGAGCTTTGAATTTCTTAGTTACTTTAATACGTTTATGGTAGAGATCATGTTTTTTGTAAGTTTCTACAGCAATCACAATCGTTTTATCCATTTTGTCGCTGACTACTTTACCGACTAATACTTTACGGGCATTACGTTCGCTCATTGTTGGCCTCCTTCCTAATTACAGGCGGATTTTCCACCCGGTCTGATATCTTAGCTAATCCCAAGTTCTCTTTCA
>NZ_WUDQ01000380.1:0-3625 GCF_009827695.1 Paenibacillus sp. OT2-17
CAAAAAAACAGCTTGGTCCTTCCTGCTCTATTTTACCGTCATCATGATCCTGATCGTGCAGATCTACCCGGTTGTCTGGCTGATGCTGTCCAGCTTCAAATCAAGCATCGAACTGACGACAAAACCCTTTTCGCTGCCGACGTTATGGTCGTTCGACAACTATGGGAGTGTGTTTAGGGAAAGTAATCTACTGCTGTATATCAAAAATACAGCCATCGTTACGTTCAGCTGCCTACTACTGATCATCTTCTTAAGCTCAACGGCGGGTTTTGCTCTCGTCAAAATGAATTTCAAATTAAATTCGAAACTGCTGCTGTTCTTTACGGTCGGTATCATGATTCCGATTCAAGTCACCTTAATCCCGTTGTTTATTATGTACAAAGACTTCGGACTACTGAACTCGTATCTTGCGCTAATCCTTCCACAAGTTGGATTTGCCTTGCCTTTGTCGATTTTGATCTTCACCAGCTTTTACAGTTACGTGCCCAATGAATTGATTGAAGCCGCTGTCATGGACGGGTGCAATATTTATCAGGTGTTCTATAAAATCATTTCACCGCTTACCATCAACACGACGATCACGGTCGCATCCATCAATTTCGTTCTCATTTGGAATGATTTTATTTTTTCCAACACCTTTACGAACGACAAGCAATATAAAACGATCGCGGTGGGGCTTCAGGAGTTCATCGGGGCTTTCGGAGCGACGGATTGGGGGCAGACATTTGCGGCTATCAGCATCAGCATCATCCCAATCATTATCATATATTTATTTTTAAACAAATACTTGATGTCCGGCGTTTCTGACGGAGCAGTTAAAGGATAAGGAGAGATCAACTATGCAATCCATGAATCACCTTTTTGGCAAAATGAGAGGAAAAAGCAGAGCGATCACAGCGGAAAACCCACGAGGCCTGAAAGGAGAAGGCGGGAAAGCCACGGGTTCCTTGGGAATTGCCCGAAAAGGCAAAGCCTTTATCTCGCTGGCCCAAGGTGAAACTGCCACGCTCGTCGATATCGAAGGTCCGGGCATCATCCAGCACATCTGGATGACCGTGACCGACCAAACCGAGACTGGGTGGTTCGTGTTGCGTGATCTGGTGTTGCGGATGTATTGGGACAATGAAGAGGCCCCCTCCGTGGAAGTTCCGCTGGGCGATTTCTTCTGCAATGGGTTCGGTGCCAGAGCGATCGTCAATTCCTTGCCGATCGTGGTGAACCCGGTCGGCGGCATGAACAGTTACTTTGCGATGCCATTCAAAAAAGCCGCCAAAGTAACCATTACGAATGAGCATCCCCAGGAGATCGAAGCGTTCTTCTACCAGTTTGATTACGTACTGGTTGATGAACTCCCTGAGGATACGGAGTATTTCCACGCCCAATTCCGCCGAGAAAATCCTACCAAGCTCAAGCAGGATTATACGATTATAGATGGAATTAAAGGAAGAGGCAAATATGTCGGCACCTATATGGCATGGACTTCTTTATCACGTTACTGGTACGGCGAAGGGGAAGTGAAATTTTATCTCGATGGCGACCTGGATTGGCCGACCATCTGCGGAACAGGTACGGAGGATTACTTCGGCGGCGCTTGGGGCTTTGTGAAATACGACAACGGGAACCCGGTGCAGGAACAGACGTACTCGACTCCCTTTATGGGCTTTCCGCATTTCCAGGTGACAGACAACACCAGATCGCATATTTATGATGGAGCTGCTTGTCCGATGCGCGGCTTCTATCGTTGGCATATACTTGACCCCATTTTGTTTGAAGAGGATTTACGTGTCACCGTTCAACAGATCGGGCATGATGGAAAAGCGTTATTTGAAAGAAGTGACGACGTGAGTTCCGTATGCTATTGGTACCAGACTGAACCGCATCAAGTGTTTCCCGCACTGCCTGGCGTATTGGAAAGACGTCCTCGCTAATCATAGGAAAAGCCGCAATAAAAAAAGTAGAGGTAAAAAATGGCTAAGAAAAGGGTTACCTTAGTTCAAGTGGCAAAAGACGCGGGCTGTTCGCCCGCGACAGTCTCCCATTTTCTGAACGGCAACTTTCAGAAAATGGGCTTGCAGACGAAAGAAAAGATCAGTCTCTCGATCACAAAGTTAGGTTACCAAGTGAACCCTGTTGCGAAAAGCCTCATTACCGGCAGAATGCACACGATTGGGCTCGTTTTATCCGACAGTACCTATGACGGTTATTTTGAGGACCTATACTTCCTCCATTTTGCCAAAGTTATTAAGCAGCAGTTAAAGATGCTGGGATATAAAATAATCCTGTTGGACTTTGAAGAAATCTTCATGAATATCCAGATGGTTGACGGGATCATCGTCAAAGCGACCATAGGTACAGAAAAATTCATGCCCAAATTGATGGATCTGAACGTACCAGTCATTACTATTGGACGCCACAATTTATCTTATGGAGCACACGTATTGCGCGTCAACGACTACCAAAGCGGTCAGACCGGGGTGAATCACTTATTATCCCGAGGTTTTCATAATCTGGTTATTTTGACTTATCCGCACGGTCATGTGCCCGGATTCGACGACCGCCTAAACGGTGCTAGCGATACCTTGCAGCAAAACGGAAAACTAATGACCGTTATCACAGGAGATATGACGGAGAATTTCGGTTACGATACCGTGAAAAATCTGGCCCAAACCAACCAGCTACCGCAAGCGTTGTTTTGTTTAAGCGATACTTCCGCCATCGGGGTCTTAAAGGCCTGCAAAGATTTGGAGCTGTCCGTTCCACAAGACCTTGCCGTTTTGGGTGTCGATGATATGCCGACCGTCTCCGAGCTACTGAGCTTATCGACTATCCGGCATCCTATCAACGAATTGGCCGAGGCCGCTTCTAAGTTGATGATAGAATCCATTGAGTCTGACGGGCAGCACATCGCACCTGTCGAAGAAATATTTCCTACGGAATTAATGGTTCGGCGCACCAGTTAATATTGTAATGCGCTTTTAGAAAGGTCCTAAAATAGTCGAGCACAAGGATAAATTGAATTCTTGCTCGACTTTTTTATACCCCCTTTGTCTGCTATTCGCATTCGCTACACAGATTATCCTTCTCCTTCTAATTCATTAACTCAAACGATTTTACTCCTCTCTGCACATATTAAGTACTTTTTCCATTTGAACTGTCGTTGACGAATTGTAATAAGAAGTTCGACACCTGCTGGAAGTAAATGAAAAAGGGCCCATAGCTGGATTCGTGTAGAATGCAAGTTCCTACACCCACAATCACACAAGGAGAATCCACCATGAGCTACACTCATCTTAGCATGGTCCAACGTAGTAAGTTAGAATCCTCCATCGTCAAGGAACTGGATACGGTCGTTAGTAAGGGCTGCGTCGCTACATTGGTTGAACGCAAAACTCGCGTCTGTCCACTGCGATTCAGATGCCGGATGGAAATTGCCTTTGGCGTAGCTGCTTCTCAGTACCCTGCGAAAGCCTTCCAAACAGCAACTGCTGACCGAGGCAAGGAGTTTGTATGCCTAATCGGTAATCGGACTATGTTCTTGTCCATTTCGGCAATCGGTACAAGTTCTTGTCAATGTGAACGAATCACATCGCCAGCTCCCAGGTTATTGGGTTGCGTTATATTATAT
>NZ_WUDQ01000381.1:0-3616 GCF_009827695.1 Paenibacillus sp. OT2-17
AGAGAGCCGATTCACAAAAATATCTCGAAATAGTCGAACAGCATGATCCTTAAAATACCCGCCGAAAATCATGAGGCAAAAAAACGTAACCAGCAGGACACCAGCGGCGGGCAACTCCATGCTTTTGTGCCCAGGCCGCGGGCAAAACCGAGTATAAAGGCAGCCTTAAAAGAAGGGAAAATTAAAGGGAAGGTGATATATCGAAAAACCTGCCATTCACTTGCACCCATCGAACGCCCCGCGTCTTCCAAGTCCCGGTCAACAGAAGACAATCCCATTCTCAGCGTCCGATAGACAAGAGGAAAAGCCACCACCACCGCTGCTATAACCCCTGCCCACCACGAGAATATAATAGGCTCGCCAAACCATTGCTCCACAAACCGTCCGAACCCGCTTTTTCGTCCAAGTAATATGAGCAGTAAAAATCCAACAACAGTTGGTGGGAGTACCAAAGGCAGCATAAGCACGGTTTCAACGACCGTTTTCCCTTTAAATAATCCTAACCGCGACATTGACCATGCCACAAGCAAGCCTAATATGATTACCAGAACGCTGGATAACAGTGCAACCTGCAACGATAATCGGATAGGAGGCCAATATTCATTCCAATCTATATCTTGCATGCTCACTTCGGTATGGTAAATCCATACTTAGCCATAATATTCAGAGATTCTTGCGATTGTAGGTATGCATAAAAGTCTTCGGCTTCTTGAATGTGCTTTGAAGCTTTGACAATCCCGATTGGATACTCAACAGGTGAATAGGTTTTGGAATCCACCTCAAAGGCGATTTTTGCCTTCTGTGAAGTCAACGCATCTGTTTTATATACAAATCCGACATCAGCATTCCCCGTTTCCACATATTGCAGCACTTGTCTAACGTCTTTTGCTTGAACCAGCTTGCTCTGTAACGTGTTCCAAAGCTTCGCTTTCGTCAGTGCTTCCTGTGCGTAGTTGCCCGCAGGAACACTTTCAGGAATTCCGATCGCCACTTTCTTCACTTCTTTTTTTGTTAAATCGGTTACACTCGCGATGTTCATCGTCCCGTCTGCAGGGATAACCGCGACCAATTCGTTCGTCAGCCACGTTTTTTGTTTTTTTGTATCTATTAACTGCTGATCAACAAGGGACTTCATGTTTTTGGTCGAAGCGGACAGAAACAAATCCGACGGCGCTCCTTGCTCAATTTGTTTTTCCAACGCACCAGAGCCGCCGAAGTTAAAATTCAATTTGATGCCTGTATGGGTTGATTCGTATGAATGCTGAATTTCTTTGAGCGCATCCGTTAAACTTGCTGCTGCGGATATGGTAAGCTCAATAGTTTCAGCCGTTTTCGAAGATGTCTGGCTGGAAGATCCATTCTTACCGGCGCTGCCAACGCATCCTGATAATAATAAAATGATGGAAATAACCAAAACGAAAACAGTGCTACTTTTAATTAATTTATGCATTTGGTTCGGCTCCTCATGTTCGTTCATCATCAATTAATGGGTTTCGCTATTAGCTGTGCCTGTCTCGTACGTTCGATCAGTGTACAATTTTCAAGAAGAATATGATTAAAAATATCTGCTTCCAGGTCTTCTAACCGCTTCAATACGAGTCGGTGCGTACCACAAGCTTCCTGCATCGGCTCAAAGCCGTTTGTGATCAAGCGCATTTCCTTCAGGAATTCCACCACCGTTTGATGCTCGTTTTGCAACTTGGACAAAATTGGATTCAACTCATCTGCTCGTTCCACTGTTGATTCTTGTAAAAATGCTTCAATCATCGGAAACACAAGGTCCTCCTCATTTTGAATATGTTCCGATAATTCCTGTTTAAGCAAGGTGAACAGTTCATTAACTCGCTTTAGATGCGGATAACGTTCGCCGTGAACCCGCGTTAGTTTGGTTACATACGGCGTTAACGCCGATAGTTCTTCCCGAAGCTTCGTATGATACTCATTTTGAATATAGGCGATTAGTTCTTTTGGTTCGAGTGAAGGAGGTTGCATTTGCTTATGCTGTGCCTGCTTTTCTTCCACTTCATGTATCTGCGTTAGCAGTTCACCAGCGTGGAGGCCTCGATTGGCTGCTGCTTCACGGAGCGATATTTTCCCTCCACAGCAGAAATCAATCCTCAGTTTGCGGAACAGATCTCCTGTTTTGGGTACTGCTTTCACAATGTCCGCCACCCATGTTTCTTCCGTTAACTGGCTCATCTTCCATTCCTCCATCTTACTTCGATTTTGTGCTTAACTTTCATTCTACGTCTCCCTTAAAGCTGAACCAATCAGGGGGTTCCCTCTTTCACTAGTGGAAAGAGCCTGATTATAAAAAATCAGAAAGCAACTGTTCAGCCGCTTCTTTCCCTTGAGCGATGCAATCTGGAATTCCAACGCCCCCATAGCCGGCACCGCATAGAAAAACACCCGGTAAATACTGTGCAAAGTCCTGTCTCATCTTCGCCATATGCTCTTTGTGTCCAATCGGATATTGCGGCATCGATCGATCACACCTACTGACTTCTGTGAATTCCGGTTCCGCTTCCAGGCCCATTAAATCTTTCAAATCCTTGCGCGCGGCATCCACAAGTTGATTGTCTGTCATTTGAACCCACTCCTGTGCACCTGCATGTCCGATATAGGTCCGTAAAAGCGTATATCCTTCAGGAGCCGTATGGCTCCACTTCGTCGAAGACCAAGTACATGCGGTAATCTTTTTGCCTTCTTTGCGGGGGACTAGAAATCCCGTTCCCTCAAAAGCAAAATTAAGATCTGTGTTTTTATAAGCAAGGGCAATATTGGCTACGGAAACATAGTGAATCTTGTGTAACCAGCTAGCGCTTGCAACGCCGGAAAATAATGTAGCCGCTTCAAAAGCTGGAACAGCACAAATCACCGCATCCGCATCTATTTTTTGTCCATGTTCTAAAATGACCTGATAACCGTTTTCTTTCCTTACTTCAACTACACCTTGCCCCATAACAAAACGTACGGTATCCAGCCTTTCCTTTAGCCGCTCCACGATCGTAGATAATCCTAGCCGATAAGAAAGAAACATACTTTTCTTAGCGATATCCGGCAGTTTGTCTTGTACTGCTGGCTTTCTTCCCGCCCCTTTAGACATACCCTTAATCAAACTTCCATGCTTTTGTTCCATTAGTTTAAATTGAGGGAAAGTTGACATAAGGCTCAGAGAATGAGTATCCCCAGCGTAAATTCCAGACAGCAGAGGTTCTGTAATCTGATCCAGAACTTCTTTGCCGAGACGCCGTTTGATAAAATCCCCTAGAGATTCGTCCTCATCACCTTTCTTCGCTGGAATGAATAAATCCAAGGCTGCCCGTGCTTTTCCCAGCGGAGAAATAAGCCCTGTCCGAATGAAGGGGGTGAGCTTTGTTGGAATGCCCAGAATGAAGCCCATCGGCATCGTATGAAGTTTGCCCTTATGCAAAATGCAAGCAGATTTGGCTTTCGGGTTTGTCGATACCAGCTCTGCTTCCAGCCCCAACTCCATGGTCAGATCCAATATTGCTGTCTTTCTGGCCAAGAAAGCATCTGGTCCTTTTTCGATCATAAAATCGTTTTGGCGAACGGTTTGTAGCTTTCCTCCCAGACGTTCACTTTTCTCCACCAG
>NZ_WUDQ01000382.1:0-3615 GCF_009827695.1 Paenibacillus sp. OT2-17
CAAAGATACTGTAGCTCCCACCGATAGGTCAAAACCGTCCACAATAAGTGACAACGTCACACCAATGGCAACGAAAGTCACAATGGCAATTGAGCCAAGAATGTCCATTAAATTATCATACGTCCAGAAATAAGGTAATGTAGATGAAAAAAACGCTAACACACCTATAATGACAACTACGGCACCGTAACGAAATGAGACGTTTAACCATTTTTCCTTCATGAATGCACCTCTTCACCGCCGCTGGCATACAACAGAAGCTGTTCCTGTTCCACTTCGCCCCGCGCAAATTCCTTTATAATTTTTCCATCATACATCACTGCAATCCGATCACCAATGCCAATCCCTTCAGCAAATTCACAGGTTAGATAAATGATCGCTTTTCCTTGCTCCGCCAACTCGCCAATGATACGGAAAATATCACTTTTTGCCCCTATATCTACACCCTTGGTTGGCTCGTCAAAAACAATTACATCCGCTCCAGAATGCAACCATTTCCCAATCGCAACTTTTTGCTGATTCCCACCACTTAAATATTTAACATTCTGGCGGAGCGATGGCGTCTTAATACCGAGAGAGGCGACAATTCCATTACCGTTATTTCGTTCTTTACGCCGACTGATGAAACCAAGGACACTCAGTTTGCCCAAAAGCGGAAGGCTGAGGTTTCTTTCCACACTCTCCTCAATTAACACCCCCTGCTTACGCCGCTCCTCGGGTATGGACACAATTCCTTGAGCTACCGCGTCCGCTGGCTCTCTCAATCGAATGGAGCGACCTTTAAAGGTCAACTCTCCCTTATCCGGCTTGTCTGCTCCTGTAAGAAGTCGTGACAGCTCTGTCTTGCCTGCACCAACCAAACCCACAATAGAGAGAATTTCACCACATCGGACTTGTAAATCAATGCCGTGCACTCGTAATCCTTTGTGAAGCCCTTTCGCTTCCAATACCGTTTCACCAATCGGTACATCTGTTTTTGGGAACTCCTCTTCAAATGTTTTCCCAAGCATATGCGTAACGATGTCGCCTACACTTAAATCAGAGGCAGGCCCCGTGAACACGCGCTCACCATCACGCATCACCGTAACATGGTCACTGTGTTCGATAACCTCCGGCAATCGGTGTGTGATGAGGATACATGCAACTCCCTCATCCTTGAGTGTATGGATTGTGCGGAACAAACGTCGCGTTTCTTCCTCGCTGAGCGGCGCCGTAGGCTCATCAAAAATGATGGTATTTGCTTGCTGTGTCAGAATGCGTGCAATAAGCACAAGCTGTTTTTCTGCCAACGTCAATTCAGACACATATCGTCTTACGTCAATATCTACCTCCAGACGTGCTAATGCCTCACACGCTCGTCTGCGCATAGAACCCGGTGCAGCCCACCATCGACCATCAGGTGCAGACAAATCGTCCATTACAATATTTTCAGCGACAGTTAACTGAGGTACAAGCGCTGAATCGACCTCCTGATACACACAGTGAATTCCCGCTCTTTTGGCCTCCCACGGTGAACTAATGTTCAGTTCCTTCCCACCAACTACGATAGCTCCCTGATCGGAACGATACGCACCGGACAAAATCTTCATCAATGTGCTTTTCCCTGCCCCGTTGGCGCCCAGCAGAGCGTGAATTTCGCCACCCTGCACCGTAAAATCCACGGCTCGCAGCGCATCTACACCAGCAAACTGTTTGCTGATTTTTTTCATTTCCAATGTATATACTTGTGAACTCATGGTGCCCCCTCACGCCTGCTTATGATAAAAGCGCGCCGAAGCGCGCCTTTGCGTTATGCAAACATTTTATTTGGACGTTTCATATTCCTTCATCCAATCCTTATAGCCCTGCTCGCTTTGGCCCCATCCCTTCACATATTGGGACAGCTCGGATGTGGAAATTTGCTTATCTGGCAGCGCTTCGCGTTGCACATATACAGCCTTCAGTACAACTTTCTCCTCCGGATTATCCCCATGCAACTTCTGATATGCATAGCGCACTTGTACGCGCCCGATATCTGTTGGATCTACGGCTGCCGAGGCCACCCAAGGATTTTTCGGGTCCTGGATCATTTGCAAGTCCTCGTCGCTCATGTCAATGCCGTAGACTTTAATTTCCGTACGTCCCGCTTGTTGGATGGCACGGGCTGCACCTTTGGCAAACTCATCCCACGCCGCCCAGACGGCTGTAATTTCGCCCTTAGGATATTGCTTTAATACAGCTTCCATTTTGGCTTGCGTATCCAACGCAGGATTCTGAGCCGAACCAAAAGTCGCAATTTCTTTAATATCTGGATTGGATTTCAAAAATGCACCATAAGCAACCTGACGACGTTCCATCGGTGCAAATCCGGCAACCCATACTTTCACAATGTTGCCTTTGCCACCGATATCCTTTTTCATTTGCTCCAGCGTCAGCTCAGCCATGCTTTGGTCATCCTGTGAGAGCACTACCGCACCCGGAACATTGACGGCAGCATCAAACACGATAACCGGAATATTGCGGGAAATTGCCTTTTTCAGCCCTGTCTCCAGCAATGCATCACCGTGATCAGTCAAAATGACATCAAATTGCTGGTTAATCGCACTATCAAGCAGAGAAGCCATTTTAGCCTTATCGTTATCTGCCACAAACTTAGTCAGCGTACCGCCAAATTTCTTAACTTCCTCTTCCACACCTTGAACATACTGTTGCGAAAATGTGCCCGTGTTAAACTCCATGATCAACGCAACCCGTTTACCCTTTAGATTTAAATTGTCCGTTTTTCCGTTTGTTGTATTCGATCCTGCAGTGCTTGTCCCTTGAGTGCCGCTCTCTGTCTTCGGCACGCCACATGCAGTGACCAGCAAAACCAGCACCAGTAGCATGATAGCCCCCAGCCCTAGCTTTTTGTTTCTTTGGAGCTCTTTTTGGATATTCATGATTTCATTTCCCCCTCGTTCAATCCACAAAATAATTCAAATTTGATACTTAATATATCGCTTTAAACCAAGTATGTAAATAGGTTTTATGAAATATAGAAAAAATTCCGACTACATATGACAAAATACAACAATTCCACAAAAAAATTAAACAACCGCCCCCGATTGAATAACGGGGAACGGTTGCTGCATAGAGGTGTCTTTTTAGTTCTCTACTTGACAGGGTACGCCACAGGGTCGATTTTTGCTTATGCTTAAAATGTGAACATCATGAGCGGAGACTAGCCTGGAGATACAATCTCCTTGTCATTTTCAATATGAGGACGCTCCCATCTAACTTATTTGGAGCACTGCTTTACCGGAAAACTTCCGATCTATCAGTTGTTGGGCAATAGTTCCAACTTCCTTCCACGATGCCTCCACTTCGATCCTTGGTACTAACTGGCCTTTTGAAACAAGCTCACCTAGTAATTTCAGATCTTCCGCTGGCGAATAGCGATTTATCTCCTCTCCTAGAAAGAAGCTGTACAAGGTCCTACCCCCTAAGCCCCTGATATTAATCGTTGCGTAAGGTGAGGACGAATGTCCCATGGATACACAAATCCCTTCTGGCACAAGCTGAGGTAGTAATGCAGCTAGCGTATCACCACCTACTGAATCCAAAATTAGATGATAAGGTCCAAATGTATCAACCGAT
>NZ_WUDQ01000383.1:0-3608 GCF_009827695.1 Paenibacillus sp. OT2-17
CACCACTCTTCCTCTTGTTGTCTAAATCACTTTGTTTCTGAACGGAAAAGCTTGTCATGAAGATGGACAGGTCCAGCATATCTTCTAAAGTAATGTATAGACGCAGAATTACATTTTGGGGAAGAGGGAGTTGCGATTGAAAAAGCAGACATTCATCCATGGAGCAATTATTTTATTGGCAGCAGGAATTATCAACCGGATACTAGGTTTTATTCCCCGAATCGCACTCCCGCGTATCATCGGCCCCGAAGGAGTTGGCTTGTACCAACAGGGGTATCCCTTTTTTATCGTTCTGGTGACGCTTATTACAGGGGGAATCCCTCTTGCGGTAGCCAAGCTAGTAGCCGAAGCCGAAACGGCGGGACAGCCCGAAATGTCGCGGCGTATTTTGCACACCAGCCTGCGCTTCACCATTACACTCAGTCTGATCGCCATGGTGCTCTGTCTTGTGTTCGCGCCTTGGATCACAAGCCATCTCCTGACCGACAGCCGCGTGTATTATACATTCGTGAGCATGAGCCCAATGATAGTCATTGTAGCTGTTTCCTCAGCTTATAGGGGCTATTTTCAGGGAAAGCAAAATATGATTCCTTCTGCCACCTCCTCCATTGCGGAGACCGTTATGCGCATTTTTTGTGTCATTTGGTTTGCTTACTTGTTACTTCCTCGTGGGATAGCCTACGCTGCTGCAGGTGCCATGCTCGGTGCTCTGGCGGGCGAATTCATTGGCATGATTGTGCTGCTATGGCAATACGTGTGTAACCATCGAAAAGATCGCATCCTTCAGCCGAAGTCGCCTATCCCCTCCTCTGAGGTTCAACCCGAGCAATCATCCGTTTTGTCACGTCTTATGTCTATATCCGTTCCCGTTACTGCTGGAAGGCTTGTTGGTTCCTTATCCTATTTGCTCGAATCTATCTTGTGCATGCGTAGCCTCGCCGTAGCAGGCATTGCAACTGGCGTGGCAACCGCACAATATGGAGCCATGCAGGGCATGGTCATTCCTGTATTATTACTACCTGGAGTTCTTACCAGTTCGCTAGCAGTTTCACTCGTTCCTTCGTTATCCGAAGCAGCAGCCAAGGGGCATATTACAGCCATTCACAAACGTCTACATCAATCGCTTCGGCTCGCTTTGGTTGCAGGAGCCCCCTTTGCCGTAATCATGTATGTTTTGGCAGAACCTCTGTGTCTGCTACTTTATAATAATGGCGATATTGCAGGCATGCTTAAGCTCATGGCACCTTTTGCTCTTTTTATGTACATTCAGGCCCCGCTTCAGGCAGCACTTCAGGCATTAGACCGTCCTGGAAGTGCCTTATTAAATACCTTTATCGGAGCCGTTATCAAAATTGCGCTAATCGTCTGGCTTGCTTCCCAACCTCAGTACGGTATCTACGGAGCTGTCATCGCCATTTGTATTAACAGTGCCATTGTTACACTCCTTCATGGCTTCAGTGTCAGCAGACTGCTTCGCTTCCGCGTACGTTTGCTCGATTTCTGGAAGACCGGGATAGGTATGATCATCATGGCAGCAGCAGTATTATATACCTACAGACATCTAACGATGTTCAACCAAATGTGGCTTCAGTTTATTTTTGCCGCAGGTTTGGGAATTATACTGTACCTTTTCCTAATGACCTTGATCAAAATGATTGATTGGGACAACCTTACACGCATTCCAATCCTGAGAAGATGGTTTAAAGCATAGGAAATCTAATCCGAAGATTTTCCATAGGCCGGTGGTGTAATATACACATCACCTCTATGGTTAACCGAGCATAAAAAAACATCCTTAAAATCTTTGTGTCCCTTTGCTTGAATCTGATTTTTAAGCCAAAAACGGTTCATATCCATCCGTTCCAAATTTCGATCCAGCACCTTGCCATCCATGATTAATGGAATAGGCAGTCCCTCATATCTAAACTTTCCACCGATTTGTGGAGAAGGATGGACCTTATTCACCTGTTGCTCTTTGTTTATCAAATCTGTTCCGTTTAATTCTTGCTTCATTTTTCCGTGTTCCACTCCATCGTTATCATCCTTACCTATAACCGTTAGCTTACCTGTCGTTTCCAAAATAACATATTCGACTTCGTCCAGACTTTCTATATTTTGTTCACGAAGTTGTAACAGCAAGTCATCTAAATTGTAACGTTGTTTCACCATTTCGTCCTTGTTTAATTGTCCATTGGAGTACAATACACTGGGCCTACCATCAAATAGTAAGCGCAGTCGCCGACTTTTCAGACTAAAAAATGAAATCCCGATTTGCAAAATTAACAGCACTCCTAAAGGAATCAGCCCTTCATAAAGTGGACGTTTTATATCCTCCAGGCTGAATACAGCAATTTCTGCAATCATAATCGATATGACGAGATCGAAAACAGACAATTTGCCGATCTCCCTTTTACCCATCAAGCGCATCACCAGATATACAATAAAATACATGAGCAGCGTCCGAAAAATATGAGCAAAAATATCGTGACTCAATATATTCGCCTCCTCCCCTGTACTTGCAATAAGACATTAGTCGTTCATTGTACACGTATTCTGACCGTTCCTCACTTAGCTCATACAAAAAACAAAAGGCTAAATTATTGAAATAAAGAGAAAGACTGCTTGCGACTTGGTACTAAGCAGGGAGGCTTGGCCATAGAATGATAATAGTTCAAACCTTGGTACAGGAGGAATTATCAATGGAGCTCATTCGCCGCTGGTGTTCGTTTCGTCTGGCCCATCCCATTTTATCCGGCTTATTTTATGCTTTTGCATGGATGCTGCTTGGCGCATTGATTCTTTCACTACTCTTGTGGCTGACACAGATGCAGGAACAGGACTTATCATTGTATACGTATATCGTCCACGCATTCGCCATGCTATCTGGCGGCTTCGTCGCCGGTAAAAGATCCACAAACAAAGGCTGGTATCAAGGCGGTATTACAGGCATCCTGTATGGACTAATCGTTTTGCTGGTCGGTTTTCTGGCATTGGATGCGGGCATGAACGGCAAGGACCTGTTACACTTAGCTTTCGCGTTTGTCATAGGTGCAGGTGGTGGGATGTTTGGCATTAATCTCAGCAAGTAATCAAAATGTTTGTATCCATGTAATAAAACAACACAAAAAAACCGAGCCTCCTCAAAGGCTCGGTTTTTGCATAACGGTCACCAGCATTTTACGATTTGGAAACAACTTCCTCAGATGCCGTGTCTTTTGCAATCGCGTTGCTGATTGCACTGCGGTCAAAGGTCAGCTTCGTGACATCATTCACACGCAAAACTACTACATCATCCGTAATCTCCATAATTGTACCGTGAAGACCTCCGATTGTAATTACTTTATCTCCCTTTTTCAAAGCTTGAAGCATCGTTTGACGCTGCTTTTGTTTTTTCTGATTCGGGCGAATCAGCAAGAAATAGAAGATTACAAACATCAGAGCCAGTGGCCAGATCATTTGGAAAAGTCCGCCAGTTCCACCGGGTGCAGCAGCGGCTGTAGCAAAATGAAACATGTTAAATCCCCCTTTCGTATACTCTCCCTAAAACTTAAAAGCCTTTATCATTATCATGAAGACCGTACTGCTCAAAAAACTCATCTCGGAAATCA
>NZ_WUDQ01000384.1:0-3604 GCF_009827695.1 Paenibacillus sp. OT2-17
GCTGTCCCCAGTGTAATCACACGGTTACCTGCAATCAGGCGGGTAATCATAAACAGCGACAACGCTGGAATAAACACAGCCATGCAACCGGATCGCACACCCGCAAGCGTTAACGGGAAAATAACCCTGCGAAACGCGGTCCACCTGGAGGCTCCCAAATCACGGGCTGCGTCCAGCAATGAAGGGTTTAAACCTTCCAACGCGTTATAGATGGGCAAAATCATAAAAGGCACAAAAATATAAACCGACACAAACACAAAGCTGGAGCTGGTAAACAATATTTGCTGACCTCCCAACCCAACCATACCTAACACCGCATTCACCGGGCCATAGGTACCAAAGATCCCGATAAAAGCATACGTTTTGAGTAACAGGTTAATCCAGGTCGGCAAAATAATGAGCAACAGCCACAGCTGCTTATGCTTGGTGCGTGTGAGCAAATATGCTGCCGGGTAAGCAACTAACAGTGAAAATACAGTGATCAGAAATGCATACCAGAACGAGCTAAGCGTCATGCTCAAATAAACAGGTGTCAGAAACTGAGCGTAGTTGTTGAAGGTGAGATGACCATCCACATCAAATAATGAATAGTAAAACACAAGTACAACCGGAGCTGCCACGAACAGCACAATCCATAAATAGTAAGGCAGCAGATACGCTGCTCTTGTATTACCGGACATGCTGATCCACCTCTTCATAGGCTTCCAGACGCCGATCAAATTCTTCCTCTGTTTCCCCGAACCGCATCACATGGATCGCTTCCGGGTCAAATCGCAGACCGATTTCACTGCCCAGCTCCGCCTTTTTGGTAGAATGTACGAGCCACTCCTGACCCGAATCATCATAGCAGCTTATTTCATAGTGAACACCTCGGAACAATTGGGTATCCACTTTTACACGTAGCTTGCCTTCAGCCACACTCGTAATCTCCAAGTCCTCTGGCCGGATCACAATTTCAATGGGCTCGTTCGGACGTAATCCTCCGTCAACACATTCAAACTGTCGACCGTTAAATTCCACTTGGTAATCCGCAATCATCCGTCCTGGGACAATATTGGATTCGCCGATGAAATCAGCAACAAACCGATTAATCGGCTCATCATAAATATCATTAGGCGTACCACTCTGCTCAATCTTACCTTTGTTCATAACAAAAATTTCGTCCGACATGGCCAGCGCTTCCTCCTGATCATGCGTAACGAAAATAAAGGTAATTCCAAGACGCTGCTGCATTTCGCGCAAAATGTACTGCATTTCTGTACGCAGCTTTAAATCCAGTGCAGACAACGGTTCATCCAACAACAGAACATCAGGCTCATTGACGATAGCCCGTGCGATGGCTACACGCTGACGCTGTCCCCCGGACATCTCAGAAATTTCTCGCTCACCGTAGCCTTCCAGATTGACAAAGGACAACGCCTGTGTCACCTTCTCCTGAATGTCCTTTTTGTTCATCTTTTTGATGCGCAGACCAAAGGCTACATTTTCAAACACATTCAGATGCGGAAATAGCGCATAATCTTGAAAAACCGTATTGACCTGCCGCTCATTGGCTGGAACACGATTAATGAGTTTTCCATTTAAATAAATAGAGCCTTCTGTCGGCTCCGCAAAACCTGCAATCATACGCAGAATCGTTGTTTTACCACAGCCGGAAGGACCCAGCAGTGTATAAAATTTACCACGCTCAATCTCAAAGCTGACGTCCGCCAGCACTGGGGGATCGTTGTCATATTGCTTGGTCACCCGTTCAAATCGGATGATGGTTTGCTCTCCCATAACACCCTCCTTCAAAAATTCGACTTCATTCCATTTCATTCTTTTCATTAAACATAATTATTCAGGGCGTATCATTTACCCTTGAGACTTCCATGTAAAATAGTCTGTCAGCACACGAATGGCTACACCAATCGCTTCCTCCGCAGGCTCCAGCTTCGCATGATGCAAACCATAAGGCGTATCAACACCAAGCCAGAACATCAGACCGGGAATTCGCTCCAGAAAATACCCAAAGTCTTCTCCGGTCATCGCTTCTCCGCATTCAATAAGCTGCACATCCTGCCGATTACGGACCCAGTTCATAAATTCCTCGGTCACCTGAGCTTCATTGTACACTTGCAAATAGTTTGAGCCATAGTGAATCTCTGCATGGCATTCAAATCCAGCTTCAACACCGCGTACCAGCGCTTCAATCCGTGATTTAACCAGCATCATTGTATCGGCTGACAACGTTCGAATCGTACCCTCCAAACGGGCGGTTTCCGCTATAATATTTTGCTTCGTGCCTCCGCTAACCTTACCCACGGTAATGACCGCTGCATCGAGTGGATTCACATTACGGGCTACAACCGTCTGTAATTGTCCCACCAGTTGGCAAGCAGCTACTACCATATCATTCGCCTTGTGTGGATACGCAGCATGCCCCCCCATACCCTTCAGGTCGATGAAAAGCTCCGACGTATTGGCAAATAGGATGCCCGGGCGAGTCGCAATGGTACCGACAGGATATTCAGGTGCAACATGCAACGCGACAATTTCATCGGGTATCCAGTCTGCCAGCTCCGTGCTGTCCCGCATAGGCAAGGCTCCGCCCGGCCCTTCCTCAGCTGGTTGAAACAACACAACCAGGTCATCCTTAATCGGATGGCTTGCAAAGTGAGTAACAATTCCCAATCCAATCGTCATATGTAAATCGTGTCCACAAGCATGCATATAGCCGGGATGGGTCGAACGGAAATCGTACCCTGTTTCTTCTTCAATCGGCAAACCATCCATATCACAACGATATCCATAGCGGCGTTCAGGAGCTGTTCCATGAATGAACACCAACACGCCCGTACGCCATGTACGAATTTCCAACCGCTCCTGAGGGAGCGTTTCCAAATAATCCAGCAAATATTGTTGTGTTTTGTATTCCTCAAAACCCGGCTCGGGAATTTGGTGTAAATCTCTTCGTATTTGGACAAAAGAACGATAGTCGACCGTACTCATTACCGCTACGCCTCCTCTTTATAGCTCATCAGCTCTTATCTGGCAAAAGAACAAAAGGACAAAAGCCCGGCGCAGCCGCCGAGCCTTGTCCGTTGTGCTTCGTCCCTAAGTTATGCTGTCAGTGCATCATGCTTCTGACAAGGAATCGTTCGCCTTTGGTACATAAAAAACTTTTGCCTTCTTACAGAACGCGCAGTTCTTTCAAAATCTCAGTTTTAGATTTGGTCTTATCGTCGACCTGTTTGATCACACGTGCAGGTGTACCCGCCACTACGGAGTATTCAGGCACATCTTCAGTTACGACAGCTCCAGCTGCAACAACTGCACCTTTACCAATTCGCACGCCTTCCAATACGACCGAATTCGCACCGATCAATACATCGTCTTCTACTACAACTGGCTGTGCAGATGGTGGTTCAATGACACCCGCCAGGACAACGCCTGCACCGATGTGACACATGTTACCTACTTTAACACGACCGCCCAGCACAGCATTCATATCAATCATCGTGCCTTCACCAATGGTGACACCGATGTTAATCACTGCACCCATCATGATGACTGCATTGTTACCGATGCCAACCATGTCACGAATATATGCGCCTGGCTCAAT
>NZ_WUDQ01000385.1:0-3598 GCF_009827695.1 Paenibacillus sp. OT2-17
CTTCCGTACGGGTCAATTGACGCAAATAATCCCGCAGTTCACGAATACCCTGCGGGTCCAAGCCATTGGTCGGCTCGTCCAGCACGAGCAGCTTCGGTCGATGCAAAATCGCCTGAGCTACCCCAAGTCGCTGCCGCATCCCGAGCGAATAGGTTTTTACTTTATCGTGAATCCGGTTTCCGAGTCCCACCAGACGAATCGCTTCATCCACGCGCTCTTGGGTCACCCCAGGAGACATTCGCGCAAAATGCTGCAAATTTTGATAACCTGTCAAAAACTTGTACATCTCTGGATTCTCAACAATCGCGCCGACATGGGCAACAGCCTTTTCAAAATCGGTATTGATGCTGTCTCCACAAATATGAATATCGCCCTTGCTGATCGAAATCAGGCCAACCATCATACGGATGGTGGTCGTTTTTCCCGCACCATTGGGTCCAAGGAAACCAAATACCTGCCCCGCCGGAACCTCCAGCGTCAGATCATCCACGATCGCTTTTGAGGAAATGATTTTACTCACACCCTCCATACGTATGACGGGAACCTGTCCTGTCGCTTGCTGCATGCTTTGAAACTCCTTCCATCCGGAGTGAAGCTGTGATCCATTTTACTGTACATTTCCGGTTTTGGAAGTATTGTACCATATTTAACCTTTTAGAAACACCACACAACCTCTATTCCTTGTCCTTATATATCCAAAGCACCCGCCACTTCTCATCTTCCTGCGTCACATAACAAGGCTGTACGATATCAAAATTACCGAATCGGGTCTTGTAATGCTGAGTGACTGTAATACGGTAAACTTTCCCTAACTCTTCTCCATTCTGATCGGTACGAATGTCATATTCATCCTGCGGCTCCCCCAGTTCAAACGTGAACGTATCCGTCCCCATATCCTGCATAAAAACGTGCGCACGCTGCTGTACATACGTGGACTTCTCGAATTTCTTTTTCATTTGCGAATGAAAAAGCTCCCATGAGCCTCCGAAATTTCCCGATTGCTCCATAGTGTAGAACTCGTTCAGTGCTTCTACCGCTTGATCGCCCTCGCCTGTAGACATCACCCCATGCAGACCCAGCCACAGCAACCATAACAATCCACATATGATTGCAAAATATAATAGCTTACGGACGAACGCCGAAGCCGCTCTCCTTCTAAACAGCACACATTGCCCCTCCCTCTGTTGGACTATACCGAATTCTCTACAGATGTATGTGGGACAAGCCTTTTTTAGAAGACTTTATAAGAAAATAACGGGTGACCTCCCAATAGGGCACCCGTCTACATAAGGCTTACCTAAGGCGATATGGCCTCGGTAAGCATGTGCTTCTCCAGCACTCCATGGATACGCTGGCGTTCCTGCTCATCCACAATGTAATAATACACGCCGTTGATTTTACGCCCATGTCCCTTCAGCTCAACGCTATCCGTCTGCTTGAGGGACGGACCGATCCGGGTCAGGAAGGTGGTCATATCGTCAAAGGTAATGTCTGTGCGAATCTGCTCCCCCGCTGCCTCCAGTATCGGTTTTACCCTCAACAGCCCTTCCTTGCTGATGGACTGGGCAAGAATTTGCTTGAGTAGCTCCCGCTGGCGAGCATTTCTTCCGAGATCCCCACGTGGATCATCAAAACGCATACGGGCGTAGGCCAACGCCTCAGCCCCGTTCAAGTTCAAATTACCCTGCGCAAAATGATGGCCCTCATATTGAAAATCAAGTGGGTTATGAACCTCGACTCCCCCCACAAGGTCCACCATTTTCGCAAACCCTTCCATGTTCATCTGTACATAGTAATCTATCGGATGGTTCAAAAAATGCTCTACCGTACGGATCGACATATCCACGCCCCCAAAAGCAAAAGCGTGATTGATTTTGTCCTCACGCCCCCTGCCGATCAACTCTGTTCGCGTATCACGTGGGATGTTGAACATCAACATAGAGCCTTCGGCAGGGTTAACAGACAAGACGATCATCGTATCCGATCGTCCTGGATCGTGAGGCCGCCGATCTACGCCCAGTACCAGCACGGTGAACGGCTTGAACTGGGAGATGGCTGCCGGATTGGGTGTACTTGATCCAGAGTCTGTATCTACGGATCGCCCTGCTCCGCCCGTTGCAAGGGTAGAAACCGACCCAGGCTGCACGATGCTGCGCGGATGATACATCGCATTCGCCGCTGTTTTAAAGGAATGATACACATAAGCGGTGTAGGCAGTAGCCCCTACGACCAATAACGCCGCAGCCCCCAATGTCATCTTCAGCCATCGTTTCATATGCAGCCTCCCCTTTACGGATTTACTACAGACTGATAACGATCTACATCCAGATTGTTCATCTGTGGCCTACCGACAGAATAGTATGCAAAGGGGGATTGTCTGATTTGCTCCTCGCTGTACACATTGCGTCCGTCAATCATAATTGGATACTTCATAAGCTCATT
Source organism: Paenibacillus sp. OT2-17 (assembly GCF_009827695.1). Lineage (NCBI taxonomy): Bacteria > Bacillati > Bacillota > Bacilli > Caryophanales > Paenibacillaceae > Paenibacillus > Paenibacillus sp. OT2-17. The sequence goes on from NZ_WUDQ01000385.1 coordinate 2,443, forward strand.
CAGCTCACCCAACCCGATATCACCAAACTCTTCCCATTCCGTCAATAGACACAGTGCGTCACATCCCTCTGCCGCTTCTCGTGCGCTATCTGCCCACGTTACTTCCGAGCTGTCCAGCAGTCGGCGGAAGTTAGCGGTAGCGATCGGGTCATATGCACGAATTTGCGCCCCTGCCTCCAGCAGCGACTGCATAATATCCAGCGCCGGGGCATCTCTTACATCATCTGTATTCGGTTTAAAGGCCAGCCCCCATATGCCAATCGTGGCTCCTTCCAGATCACCCAGCGCCTCTTTTAGCTTACGAATCACGTTAAAACGTTGCCCCTGATTCACTTCCACCACAGATTTCAGCAGCTTGAATTCATAGTCCACGTTGCCAGCAATTTGGATCAGAGCTTGTGTATCCTTGGGAAAACAGGAACCCCCATAGCCGATACCAGCAGACAAAAAGGAGGAACCGATCCGCTGATCCAGCCCCATACCGTGTGCCACGCGTGTAACGTCTGCGCCCACCTTTTCACAAATATTTGCAATCTCATTAATAAACGAAATTTTGGTCGCCAAAAAAGCATTCGACGCGTACTTGATCATCTCCGCCGAACGGATATCCGTGGTTACGATATTTGTCGTCAACGGTTCGTGCAGTGTAGTCAGCACAGTGGACACATGCGGATCGGAAGCTCCGATGATGATTCGATCTGGCTGTAGGGTGTCTATGACTGCTGAACCTTCACGTAAAAATTCGGGAACCGAAGCCACACCAAACGGATAATTTGTGCGGCTCGCAATCCAATTTTGAATACGTTCGTTCGTTCCGACAGGCACCGTGCTTTTGGTGACAATTATTTTGTAGCCATTCATGGCGTCTGCCACCTCGCAGGCGGCTTCTTCAATATAGGACAGGTTCGCTTCTCCGCCTGGCAGCGAAGGTGTACCGACCGCCAAAATAACAATTTCGGCTGCCTCCACCGAAGCAGCCGTATCTGTTGTAAAGCTTAGTCGGCCTTGTTCTACATTATCTTTAATTAGAGCCTTTAATCCCGGTTCATAAATCGGCACCCCACCTGCACGCAGCTGATGAATTTTATCCTCATTCTGATCTACACAGACGACGGTATTCCCGAGTGCGGCAAAACAGACCCCCGACACCAGCCCG
>NZ_WUDQ01000386.1:0-3596 GCF_009827695.1 Paenibacillus sp. OT2-17
TCCTATAGAAGGGCTTAATCGCCCGGTAAATTCTAGGCCCCGTATTCAATAGCGTGAATAGGGTGCTTTTGTTTAGATTGAGCCATATCCGCCGCTTTTATCCATGTAAAGAGTTTACTTTTTCCGGCATCAATGTCATATCAAAAAGGGAACAATGAATGGAGGTTTTTCCATGGCTTTCATGTTATAATGTATGGCAATGACAGCTTAAGCTTATCAGAAAGAAGGTCTATGCCATTGTCTAGAAAAGTGAAGGAAGCTAAGCCCGACTGGATTCGTATTAAACTTACGACAGGCGATAACTATCAGGAAATCAAGAGCATGATGCGTTCCAAGACATTACATACCGTATGTGAGGAGGCACGATGCCCTAATATATATGAATGCTGGGCCAATAGGACAGCTACATTTATGATTTTGGGTGATACTTGTACGCGTGCGTGTCGTTTTTGCGCAGTAAATACGGGAATGCCTACGGAACTGGACTTGCAGGAGCCTGAACGCGTCGCTGAAGCGGCTGAAAACATGAATTTGAAGCACTGTGTCGTAACCAGTGTGGCTCGCGACGATTTGAAAGATGGGGGTGCTACTATATTTGCAGAAACGGTTCGTGCGATTCGCCGCCGGTTACCTTTTTGCAGTGTAGAAGTATTGATTCCCGATTTTATGGGCGATATTGAATCGCTACGAATCGTCATGGATGCCAAGCCAGATATTCTGAATCATAATATTGAAACGGTGGAGCGAATGTCCGACAAAGTTCGGGCTAAAGCGAAATACCGTCGCTCTCTGGAGCTGCTTCAACGTGCGAAGCAATTAAATCCGGCTATTCCAACGAAATCAAGCATCATGCTAGGTGTCGGGGAAGAGTGGGACGAGATCTTACAAACCATGGATGATCTGCGCAAAGTCGATTGTGACATTATGACAATTGGTCAATATTTGCAGCCGTCCGAGAAACATTTATATGTGCAAAAATATTATCCACCGGAAGATTTTGCGAAGTTAAAGGAAGAGGGATTACAGCGGGGATTCAGCCACGTCGAATCCGGACCGTTGGTCCGCAGCTCCTACCAAGCGCATGAGCAGGTGAAGTCAGCCGCTCAGCATAAGGAAGAAGGCGCCCTTTCGCAGGCTTGATCCGGGAAAGGCGGTCAGAATAGCTTGTTTCAAATCGGTGGTAAAAACTATGAATTGTTGCAGGATCACAAGAACGGGTGGAATCCCGAAGCGTTTCGGGATCGGTATAGTGAAGTGCTGGATCGCTATGATTACATTATTGGTGATTGGGGTTACAATCAGCTACGTCTGAAGGGCTTTTATCGAGACGGTCATCCCAAAGCAAATAAGGATACATCTATAGTGATACTGGACGATTACATTAATGAATACTGCAATTTTGGCTGTGCCTATTTTGTGTTGCAAAAAAGTCGTGAAGTGGTTAATAAAAACGGGGTCAATGATGAAATCATTGCTCCAGATATTCAGCAGTTGGTAAATGCTCAAAGGGAACAAGCGGGAACGTTAGAACCCGAAGAGCAGCAAGAAGTATTGCAACATACAGCTGGAGAACAGGAGTGGCCGCAACCACAGCAGGATTCCACAGCTACGGAGGAATCGCGAGTGGAGCAACCTCGAGAATCCCGAGAACCACGTGAGTTGCAACGTCGGGAACCGAAGGATGCACAGGAAGTACGTGAACGACAGCCGCGTGAAGCTCGCGAAAGTCGTCCATCCAGAGAAAGACGTGAAGCAAAGGATGGACGGAATCCGGGTGAAGGGCAGCAAACCCGTGAACCACGTAGACAGCGCAATCAGCAAGGGAGTTTCGATAAAAAGGAATCGCGTGGACCACGCTATGAGCGTCAATCAAAGGAAAATCGGGAGGGACGGCAAGTTCGTGTCTCTCGTGAACCTGAGGGCCAGCGTCAGACCCAGCCAGCTGCTAAAGCCGAAAGAGCTGAGGGTAGTAAAAAGAATAAAACATTTACAGCTCCACAACAAAACGGTTCCTGAATTTTCAGGAACCGTTTTGTTTGTAAAAAAAGAGCCAAAGTCGGCTCTTTTATAGATTCTAATTAAGAAAAGCGTTGCGTACTCGATCCCAAAATGGGAAAGGACGGTAACGAGCGAAGCTGATCTTCTGACTTGCGACCTGACATCGAACAGAGATTAAGTCATCCACAGGAAAGTTGAGGTGATCTACTGTCAATAAAAGACGCTGATCTTTCCGTGAAAAAATATCACAATGATGGTGTTTGGGCAGTAGCAATGGCGATCCCAGTGTTCGATACACACGGTTATTAATGGAAGCGATCTCAGTCAACTGCAATGCTTCAATGGTGGGGTGAACCATAGCTCCGCCAAGTGCTTTATTATAGGCGGTCGTTCCTGAGGGGGTAGAAACACATATACCGTCACCGCGAAACATTTCAAAGGTGATATCGTTAATATCTACTTGGGCAACGACAGTGCCATCCACCCCTTTTAACGTAAACTCATTCAATGCAATAAAAGAAGCATTGCCTGACTTCTTGTGAATTTCCAACTCAATCAGTGGATACTTAACGATTCTCGGGTTAAGCGGTCCCTCAGATCCGCTTTGGCTCATCAGGTGGATTAGCTCCTCCAGCTCGTCCGCACGCCAATCAGCATAAAAGCCCAGATGACCGGTATGTACACCAACAAAGGCAATATCCGGAATGCGGTCGATGAAGGTATGAAACGCATGAAGCATCGTACCATCGCCTCCAATAGACACGACGATTTCCGGCGATTCGGCATCCAGCTTGAAATTCTTTTCTTGGGCAAGACGGTGAAATTGCTGACTCAAGTCCATGGAGTGCTGATCCCCGCGATCCAGAACATAATATCTCAAGATGAAAAGCTCCTTTGTCATGGGTATATATCGATCATAATCAATTATGAGCAAGAACACAATCGTTCATTGCCTGTGTGTTCTTCTCAAACGTACATATAAGCGACTTGTACCCACACTCAACCATGAGAGACTAAGCATTCCAGCCAGTATAAAGGCAAGAAACAGCAGACTTTGTAACAACATGACGGACGAGAAGCCAGGAGACCACGCGATGTCGTATATCGGAGAAAAGACTGGAGAGCTTCCCTGTCCCATCAGAGGCCGCCATAACACGAGAGCTAGCAGTGCTGAGATGATGCCGTGCGCAGCCCGGGCCAACAAAAATGGCATATAACGGAGATTTGTCATATTTAAAATACTTGCAACCTGTGCATGAACCGACAGCCCGCCCCAGGAGAGAACAAAAGCGGCTGCGGCTACCTTGAATGGTAACGCCGCTGCCGTGGCTTTACCTGCGGCTTGCGCTCCTAAAGTGACTTCGAAAATACCACCCACAATGGACTCCGTTAACGTAGGAGGAAGACCACATGCAGTCAATAGGCTTGCCGTAAGCAGATGAAGCCCGCTCATTAAACCGGAGTTCGTCAAAGCTTCTAAAATGACACAGAAGAATACAACTAGCCCTCCTACGACAATAATAAGGCGTAGGGAGGAAGTAATCGCCTGACGAAGTAACTCACCCAATGGGCGACCATCTTCCAAACGAGCTGTATGC
>NZ_WUDQ01000387.1:0-3584 GCF_009827695.1 Paenibacillus sp. OT2-17
TCACACCATTAGCGATGTTGATGCTTTTGACCGTGTCAAGGAACTGGCTGCACGTGAAGGTCTTCTCGTTGGCAGTTCTTCAGGGTCTGCTTTACATGCCGCTTTACTGGAAGCCGAAAATGCACCGGATGGCGCACATATTGTTACCATTTTCCCGGATAGCAGCGAACGTTATCTGAGCAAAAAAATATATGAAGGCGGGATATAAAATGAAACGCAAAACAAAACTGATTCACGGCGGGCTTCCTACCGATCCCCATACAGGCGCGGTTAACGTTCCTATTTATCAGGTAAGCACTTATGAGCAAGAGGAAATTGGCGTCCATAAGGGATACGAATATTCGCGTACAGGCAATCCGACCCGGTTTGCTCTGGAGGAGCTGATCAAGGATCTGGAGGAAGGAAAGCGTGGTTTTGCTTTCGGTTCGGGTATGGCAGCAATCCATGCGGTATTTTCACTGTTTAATGCAGGGGATCATATTTTGCTGACCGATGATGTATACGGAGGCACCTACCGTATTGTAAGCAAAGTCCTCAGCCGTATCGGAATTGAGTCCACATTTGTGGATACGACTGACCTGGAAGCTATCTCCAAAGCAATTCGTCCGAATACGAAGGCATTGTATGTCGAAACGCCAACGAACCCGCTTTTGAAGGTTACGGATATCCGCGCTGTTTCGGAGCTTGTAAAAAAACATGATCTTTTATTGATCGTCGACAACACATTTGCTACCCCTTATTGGCAGACGCCAATTACACTTGGGGCTGATATCGTCATTCACTCTGCTACCAAGTATTTGGGCGGCCATAGCGATGTTGTAGCCGGTCTGGCTGTTGTGAACAGCGAAGAGCTGGGAGAACAACTTCATTTTCTGCAAAACGCCATTGGTGCTATTCTCGGCCCGCAAGATTCTTGGTTATTGATCCGAGGTATTAAAACATTGGGTCTGCGTATGGAAGCGATTGAGCAAAATGCAAAGGAAATTGCAGCCTTTTTGGAAAAACATCCGAAGGTTAGCAAAGTGTACTATCCTGGACTGGAAAGCCATGCACAGCATGAACTGTCCAAAATCCAGGCCGAAGGCTTTGGCGGCATCATTTCCTTTGATGTAGGTAGCGACGCTAACGCGGTTGCACTTCTGAAAAAGGTGAAATATTTTACACTGGCTGAAAGCTTGGGAGCGGTTGAAAGTCTGATTAGTGTTCCGGCACGTATGACGCACGCCTCTATTCCAGTAGAACGTCGTGCAGAGCTAGGTATTACCGAAGGTTTGGTGCGGATTTCGGTTGGGATTGAAGATCTGGAAGATTTGATCGAAGATTTGCAGGCAGCATTGTAAGAAAATAATCGTAATGTTCAAGAGAGGTAGCTGAGGCTGCCTCTTTTTTTGTGTATTGTAGAATAAAGTATTGCTTTCCCTTAATAACCGAGTATAATACTTGGTAATAGATTGAGCCATAAGGAGAGAGACCCTATGAAACAGATAAAAACACGCAGTTACCTGCAGGTAGATGACTATCTGGATCTTCTTAATTATGCTAAACAATTGAACGATATAGAGTGGCAACAGGAGCTCAAAGAAGCCCTGCGGCATCAATTGCTGGAGAATGGCAAAGAGACTAAAGATTCTGAGATTAATACGCTGTGGCGGCATTTTGATCAGATTAACGATGAATTGCTGAGGTTGTTTGATCTCTTACGAAATAGTAATAACGCGGCGGATCGAAACTCGTGGAGCGAACAGATTTGGGAGCTAAAGTTAGAACGCATTAAGTTGGAAAAGCAAATTCAAGCGAGTTATGCACATTTTTAAAATAGTAACTTCACCCTAAACATACTATACCCTAGTATTGTTAGCAACAATCATGGCAGCATTAAATAGGTTTTTAGATATAGGAATTTTTAATAACGAAGTGAAGCACTCTGCTTTCTTCGTTTTTTTGTTTTATCATAGCTACTTTTTTGAGAAGAACAGAGGAGTACGTAGAGGTAATAACGAATAGTTTTATATAGTTAAATTGAATGTTAAACGGAATATAACCGCGACTACGTCTCTGAGGAAACAAAAACCTGGAGGGGGAATGTTATGAGGTTCACACATCTGGAAAAAGCAACAACTGTGCTGTCGGATCATCCGGTACGTCTGAGGTCTGCTTATGCAGTCGGTCCGGTCATGCTCCCGGAAAATTGCGGTGTGGGCAGGGAATGGACAAGTTATTTTGCCCATGAGGAATGGAATTTGGAAAAGGCTTGTGATGAAGAAGGAGTAGAGCTTTCAGCCGGAGGAAAGGCAGCGTGCCGATTATTGACCGAGCTGGACCCTCGGACTGCCGAACTAAATCTAGGTGTTTTTCCGCCTTTGGCCGAACAAGAAAGGCTTTTGCTGGTTTCAAATCTTCGTTGTATGGCTGCACAGGAAGTGATTTTCAGACCCTTTGAAGGAACGGGACAAATTTGGATAGATGGCACACTGGTATATGCGGAATCCGGTCCTTTTCGCTTGTATCTGGAGGAAGGCGATCACACGGTAGTTATCATTGCTGCGTTTATTCCCGAGGAGGCCCGCTCTATTCGTATCAGTGGAAATCAGGTATGCGACGAACCAGATGTGACAGAACTGCAACGTGAATTTGTAGAGCGTAATATACGTTTTCATATGGCTTGGTTAGAGGTTGAGAAAAGTGCTGGCAGGGAGGGTGAAGACAGCCCGATCTTATTTTATTTACTGCGTAAGGATCGGATAGATCTTCCCTTAGATCAAACGTTATGGGTCGAGGTAACGAATGATGAAGGTATAAAGCTGGATCGCTTTCCAGCACATTGGGAGCAGGAGCAAAGCTATGACTGGGACGAGGAAAAGGCCAGGAATACGGGAATGCTGCACTTCACCGTTACATATCGGGATCATGAGGCTGTGGAGCATCATTTTGTGTATTCGGCACTTGTGCGGCCTTTGTCAGTCGTCGTGGAGGGCTTGCAGGAAGAGTATGACCGGTACATTCAAGCCCGCGCTATAGATATTCTTCATTCTGCGCAGAAAATACAAATAGAGGGCCTGCTTGAGGAATTAAAAAGGTTAACGGATTTGCCGGAAGATCCTTTTGAAATCTGGGATTACCGGGTTGTACGTGAATATATCAAGCTATTAAAACAAATCTTCACGTGTGGACATGCCGAACAGTCACACTCCCCGTCCTTACTTCAAGAAGAACACATCTTTTTGTCTAATGACGGAATTGGGGAAGGATTTTTTGTCTCCCGTTTGGATAATAGTTTGCAACGCTATACCATTCAGCTTCCCAGAAGCTATTCGACTGACCGACAGTATCCTCTGATCGTTCTGATGCCAGGCAAGCGATATGAACTGGGCTTGCCGGATTTTCAGAATCGAGGTTTTGGGCAAGGCTGGGAAGAGGAAGCTATATTCGTTACTTTTTCATGCCGTGGTGTAACGTTGGGCAGTTATATTGGAGAAGCTGCTTTTTTGGAGGCGCTGGATGTCATACTGCAAGCGTACCGAGAGGACGAAGAGCGGATCTATCTGACGGGTTATTCGAACGGAGCATATGCGGCCTGGGCGATG
>NZ_WUDQ01000388.1:0-3576 GCF_009827695.1 Paenibacillus sp. OT2-17
CTTGGGTGGGACCTGCCAATGTACTCGACGGTGAAGCCAAAATGATGGATACGCGACGTGGACCGGACAAAGAACGCAAGAAAATGGAAAAGGAGGCGAAAAACAAGCTTAAACAAGCCTATCGGATCATTGAGGTTCTTTCCAAAAGTAAACAAAGTGCAGAACAATTCCAAAATATGGAGCGGTATTACAATGAAAGTATTTCGTTTAACCAGTCTACATCCAGTCCATCTGTATCCGCTGATTTGCCCTATGACACCTATGATGCTGCGGGAGCTTCCATGGATAGTATGGATGGTCTATACGGGTCGGCATCCAATTTACTGACTCAACTGGGAGACGAGTTTTACCAGAATGAATATGCACTTTCTTACTTCCATCATGTGGATTTTAGCCGTTTTGGCAGTTTGGCCGGATCGGGTGGAAATGTGGGAAATGCTGCACAGATTTTGGGAGATCAGCTGGAGGTGAATAATCAGGAAGTTGAGTATATCCTGTATGGCTTCCATAATCCGACGGGTAATCTGGCATCCGCCTATGGAGAAATTTTTGCTATGAGACTTGCCATTCGAACAATGGAGGGATTGGTTAAAAACAGCTCAAAAGGTAATCCGCTGGTCGTTTTGGCGGCAGCTTTGTTATATGGAGTAGAAAAAGCGATAGAAGATATGATTATGCTGGCACAAAAGGGAGACGTGCCATTGTCTGATTTTCTGAAATTTCGAATGACATACAAGGATCATTTGCGATTGTTCCTGATGCTCCATAGCAATAATGAACGAAAAATGTCCCGTATGCTTGCTCTGATCCGCCTGAATACAGATGTCAATCCTGCTGAGCGGCAAACGTATGCAACGGGTGAGGTCAAGAATGGGATGAGGCTGTGGTTTCTACCTGGGGTAATGAAGATGCTCGGAACCGCCTCAAAAGAAGGCGAGAGTATTAAGGGAAGTGTGTACTATGTCACGAAAACAGCGCATTTTTCCTATTAATCGGTGTTTACGGAAAGTTTGTGGGCAGAAGCAATGTGAACAAGGAAGTATTGTTTTAGAAGCGTCACTGGTGTTGCCAATGTTTCTGTTTTTTATTATTTTTCTCATTTATATGGTTCAGATGACGCTGGTATCCACAGCCTTGCAGAACACCGCTTCAGAAGCGGTTAAGCAGGTTTCGACTAAAATTTACCCAGTTTCTCTAGCCGTGGAGGCGGCGTCCGCGAAAATAGATGCAGTCCGTGAACCGCTGGATGAATTGCCCAAGTTATCTGTGAGTGAATATGCAAGCCAATTCGCTGCCCAGTTGCCACCTCCAATTGGTGATTGGGTAGAAAGCGCTGTTCAGGGCGGTCAAAAGCCGATGGAGGAGCTGCGGGGGCGATTTACGGAAGCTGCACTCGATCCTGTTCTGAAGCCGATGCTAAAGCCTTTTATGGAGGAAAGCATTCTGGAGTATGACCGTATTCATATAACGAGTGTACATGTACCTGCTCTTACAGGAACTAAGGACCCTTATTTTAGAGTAGAGCTATCGTATGAACTGCCGATGAAGGTCCCCTTTTTGTATCGCAGCATTGTGCTTCAAGCGGCGGCAGAGGAACGTCTCTGGATTGGGAACACAGGGGAGGGGACAGGTACAGGAGAGGCAACAGCGGATAAGGATGCGCAGCATTCCATACAGTTGCTCGTTAAGCCTGAACCTGCTGTGAAGGGTGTGTACAATTTGATCAAGGCCAAGGTTGAGCCTGGGACGAATGCTAATCTTTCTGTACTTTATAAGTCGGGCCAAAGCACGGCCCAGCATTTGGGCTGGACCTCTGCCAATGCGGACGGGATTATTGAATGGAACTGGTTTGTGGGAACGAACACAACACCCGGTCAATGGAGCTTTGTGATTGAAACAGAGGACGGTCAACGTATAGAAGTTCCGTTTACCGTGGAAAAGCCAGCTGATGGTTAGATAGGATCGACTCGACATAGACGGACAGGAATAACTACGATGGAAAGTGATTTGGTAGTCTGCTAGTTCTATTTTATAAAGGGGGAAGATCGCATTGACGTGGATGTATATTGTATGCGGAGTTCTGCTCGCGATTGCGTTAGTTACGGATTTACGTAGCATGAAAATCCCTAATAAGCTTACATTGCCCGGCATAGTGGTAGGCTTGGTGTTCAATACTCTGTTTGGAGGGTGGCACGGTTTTTTATTTGCTGTTGCTGGACTGGGTACCGGATTTGGGTTCATGCTGATTTTGTACTGGATGGGAGCTGTTGGTGCAGGAGATGTAAAGCTGTTCGGCTTGATTGGAGCATGGACAGGTGCTGCTTTTGCATGGCAGTCAGCTTTATATTCGATTTTTTTTGCAGGTATTATTGGCATAGGGATTTTGCTATGGAAGAGGGAAACCATCATGAGACTGCGGCGCGTGGCTTTTAATTTAGGAGGATTTTTTCTATTTCGCAGCGGCAAAGCGCTGACCACTGGAAATGAAGCACACCTCAGGTTTCCTTTTATGACCGCAGTCATTCCGGGAGCGATCAGTGCTTATCTTTACTTCTTGCCATGACATGTCCGCTGGGGGAGATCATGCTACCTCACGGAGATAGGAAATTGTTAAGGAGGTCATGAATTGTTTGGTTTAAGCAGGGATTTTGCGCGGAACGGCGGGACATTTATGATTCTAAACAAGGAAGACGGGCTCAAGACCGATGATTTAAATTCCGTACAGACCGGCATGATGACTGGTAATCGGATTCCCGGTCTGCTGGAACTTAGAATAAAGGAAGTCGATTTTCAGATAGAGTTACATTACGATATTTCGGGGCAACGCATGCTTTCCCAGTTATGGAAAGGTGGGAGCGTGTCGACTTCTGATTTCTACCGGATTCTTTTTGAAGTGGCAGATGCCCTCCATCGCAGCCCGCAATATATGTTAGATATCCGCCAGTTTATTTTGCACGAGGATTATATTTTTCTAAGTGGTTCAGGTACAAGGGAAACCGCCAGTTTAACCTATGTTCCTTTACGCAGTTTACAGTATGCAGGGCAAACAGGCAGTCAATTTAAGCAGATGGTTATTCGTTTAATGACTCGTGTGGCCCACCTTCAGGGAGAATATATACAACGCATACTCGATCTGTGTGATAGAAATGAATTTGAATTGGGATTGCTAAAGGAACTGCTATTGCAAGGAATGAAGGCTGGTACAGAGAGTGCTAGCGTGAAGGGAGAAAGTATGGAAGGGCGAGCTTTTTCATCAGCCGACCCTATCATATCTGCTCATACCTCACAGGGGAACTATACTGATCGTGGCGGAACATACGGGCAAGAGCATCGGGAGACTCTGCAGGAGATTCAGGAGCTTAAACGGATCAATCGGCTCAAACCGTCCGTGAAACCAGAGGAGAATTCTGAGCTTGTAACAGAAAACGAAGTAGAAGATGTGGAGCCTGGATTGCAAAAATATAAAACCTACATTACTCTCGGATGTCTGCTCGCTTCGGCTATCGTGTGGCGTTATATTTATCTGGATCATCCAGAGACGGTACCGTTGATCATTCCGTGGTGCTGACCTTGGTA
>NZ_WUDQ01000389.1:0-3575 GCF_009827695.1 Paenibacillus sp. OT2-17
CTTCATTTGTACGCGGCATTGTTCTGTCCGTTATATACTTTATTGCAAGTATAGCTGGGACAATGAACATGCTGCCTTTATTGCAAGCAGAAGCAGGCGGTAAGGGCATGCTTATATTTCTTATGGTGTTCCAGATTGGTGTTACCTTCTTCATGGCAGTAGCGCTCTACTTCTCCTTGGTCGGCGGTGACGGACTTATGCGTCAGGTTGGACTGAATGCATGGCCGCGTGCGAAAGAGCCGGGCTACGGGCTGTATGTGCTTCGCAGTATGTATGTTGGCTACTTGTGGGCCTTTATTTTACTCGGGGTACAATCCATCTTATTCTTTATACTGGAGCGCACATTTAATACATTCTCCACAACAGATGCCACGCAATCCCCTTACAATATGGCTTATCCATGGTTACTGCCGATTATGGCCTGGATGGCAGGTATTGGAGAAGAGACTGTCTACCGTCTGTTTGGTATTCCGATGGTCAAAAAAATAGTGAAAAACACTTTTGTTGCTTGTCTGATCACCACGCTGATTTGGGCACTGGGACATACACTTTATCCAATCTATCCGGTGATTTCCAGACCTATTGAGCTGACTTTTCTTGGCTTGCTGTTCAGTTTTGTGTTCCTGCGTTACGGTTTTATTGCCGCCATGTTCAGCCACGTTATTTTTGACAGCATTCTAATGGGGCTTAGTGTAATGAGTCTGGGAGACACTGTGAATGTGAGCGCTGGTCTATTCTGGATCTTACTTCCAGCCATTGTGGGTTACATCATTTATTGGTTTAGTCCTAAAAAGCCAAATCGAATTATGTTTGAACCTATTAAAAAAGAGGAGCCGTATTCTACGACTCCTCCTCCCGAAGGGCAGCTATAATCTGACGCGCAAGCTTATCCCCAATAGAGAGAGGCCGGAATTCTTCAACGCTGGCCTCTCTTATTTTTTTGAGTGATCCAAAATGCTTGAGCAGTAACTTACGCCGTTTCTCGCCGATGCCTGGAATAGAGTCCAACCGAGAAGTCACCATAGATTTGCCGCGTTGCTCGCGGTGGAACGTGATGGCAAAACGGTGAACCTCGTCCTGAATCCGTTGCAGCAGATAAAATTCTTCGCTATTGCGTGCAAGTGTCACGGCCTCAGAGGACTCTCCCACTAATAGTTGGGAAGTTCTATGTTTGGCATCCTTCACCAGACCACACACAGGAATGAACAAACCCAGCTCATTTTGCAGTACATCGGTCGCCGCCTTAATTTGTCCACGTCCACCATCCACAACGATCAAGTCGGGACGTTCCAGATTTTCCTTAAGCACACGTTCATATCTACGCCGAATAACCTCACGCATCGTTTCATAATCATCGGGTCCCTGCACAGAACGGATCTTATATTTTCGATACTCCTTCTTGGCAGGCTTGCCATCAATAAACACGATCATGGCGGAGACTGGATCGGAACCCTGGATGTTGGAGTTATCAAACGCCTCCACCCGGTGCAAGCTATCCAGCCCAATGGCACGTCCGAGATTGCTTGCAGCTTTGGATGTCCGTTCCTCATCCCGCTCGATCAGCTTAAACTTCTCATCCAAAGCAACACGTGCATTTTCCGTCGCCATGCCTGTCATTTGCTTTTTCAGTCCACGCTGCGGTACAAGTACCTTAACATCCAACCATTCAGCCAGAGCGAGAGCCGCCGTAGCTGGGTCCTCCAGTCCACCGGATAGTTGGGTTTCTGTTTCCTTTATCTCTGCATCTTGGTCACCAACTTGACCTTGATTCGTTGCTGCTGCATAAGCTGCTCGTTCTTCAGCCACCAGCAATGAGTCAGCAGAATGCTCTGTCTCCGTTTGTATCGCTTTGTCATCTGTCTGTCCGGTAGCATCGGCTGTAGGTGCACTGTGAAGTGCAGTTTCTGCCGCAACCGGTTGATCGACATTGACCTGTTCCGCCTGCATCATCTTAGGAGAATCCGGCAGCAATATTTCCTGCGGCACTGCTGGGTTGTCACTATAATATTGCGTCACATAGGACATAAAATCACTGTAAGCCTCACCGTAGAAAGGAAAAGTTGACATATGGCGCTCGATCATTTTACCTTTGCGGACATATAGGATCTGTACACACATCCAGCCCTTATCTACTGAAAAACCGAATACATCTCGATCTTTCGCATCCGATGTGGTGATTTTCTGCTTTTCCATCATCGCGTCGATGCTGATAATCTGATCTCGCAGCTCCTTGGCCCGCTCAAAATACAATTCCTCTGCGGCCTCCTGCATTTTACGCTGAAGATCCTTTTTAATTTCCTCATGTCCCCCGCTCAAAAAGGAACCAATCTCCTGACCAATCTGGTCATACGTTTCCTTCTCGACCTCTTTCACACAAGGCCCCAAACATTGATGCATGTGATAATACAGACACACTTCTTTTGGCATCACACCACACTTGCGTAACGGATACATACGATCCAGCAGCTTCTTCGTCTGATGTGCCGCGTAGGAATTGGGGTACGGTCCAAAATATTTTGCTTTATCTTTCAGAACGCGACGGGTCACCTCCAGCTTGGGGTGTGCCTCGTTCGTAATTTTCAAATACGGAAAGGTTTTATCATCCTTCAATAGCACGTTATAGCGCGGCTGGTACTTTTTAATGAGGTTGCACTCCAAAATGAGCGCCTCCATATTACTGCCTGTAACGATATATTCAAAATCACGGATATCGGAAACCAGTCGCTGCGTCTTGCCGTTATGGCTACCTGTAAAATAGGAACGGACCCGGTTTTTCAACACTTTGGCCTTGCCGACATAAATGATGGTGCCTTCGCTGTTCTTCATCAGGTAACAGCCTGATGCATCCGGCAGTAACGCTAATTTGTGCCGTATGTTTTCCAGCGCCTTCTCCTGATTCTGCAAGTCCTCCGCATAAGGTTTCATTCGCCCGGTTCCTCCTTCCATTCTTAATGACTGCTCAACTAACTACTTATAATATATAGGAATAATACACAAAAACGCCCCCGGTATTTACAACCGGAGGCATTGACCTTTCATGGCCGCTCCACCAAGCCCCCGCGGGAGCATGGGTCACATGCGATGATTATTGGTGTTTAGTAAGCATGCTTTTCAGCGCTTCTTTGGAGTTCAGACCTACCACTTTATCAACAGGCTGTCCGTCTTTGAAAACGATCAGGGTAGGAATACTCATCACGCCGAAACGGGAAGCAGACTCTGGATTTTCATCCACGTTCACCTTCGCGATTTTGACGCTGTCGCCAACTTCTGTGGACAGATCCTCCAGAATGGGAGCGATCATTTTGCAAGGACCGCACCATGGCGCCCAAAAATCAACCAAAACGGTTCCTGTGCCTTCGACTTCTGCGTTGAAGGATTGATCGGACACGTTAACAATTGCCATTGTATGTTCCTCCTTTATAGAAAAGTCAAGATTATTATAACCTGTAATGTCTGTTTCGACACCTTTTAATTATATCACAATAGTCTTTTAATTGTAAGATATCAAAATAGCAGACGGATAAACGCTTACCCCCGCTGATTTTTTCCCTTTACGGTAATGAAATCTACAAAAG
>NZ_WUDQ01000038.1:0-21038 GCF_009827695.1 Paenibacillus sp. OT2-17
GCACTCCTACCGCCAAAGTAACAAGTCCGGCTGCACTTCAACAGGCCAACTCTTTGTTGGGTACGGTGTCCAAGCTATTAGGCTCCATTCCAGTGATGGGAAAAGTGGCTGGTGTTGTTGCGGGAGCGCTAAGTGGACCTGCGGCGGGTGTGATTCTGAAAGCAACCGCAGTGATCCCTGTTCGGAGCAAAGGAACCCCTACGATTGGAGGCGGTAAGGGGAACGGCATTCATCCGTTGAAACACTTGGCTGGTTTAGCAGTGCAAGGGTTGATTACTCAATACGAGCATGAGCAAGCGAGACATGCCTACTATAGCAAATGGATTCTAGGAAAAGTGTATACAAGCGCACGTCATATAGCGCATTCCGGTGGCCCATTAGAGCTGATTCAAAACTTGCTGTCAGCATCAAAAACTATGGTTCATGCCTATCAACAGGTACCTAAAAGTGTTAAAGATAGAATGCTGAGGGAATATAAAGAACAAGAAAAAGCTAGAACTGAAGCTGCCCTTAAAGCAAAAAAAGAAGCTGCGCCACCAGAGCTGACAGAAGCAGACTACGAAAGAATCTGGCAGGATTATCTTAGGGCAGCATATACCGAAGACTTTACACCCAAACTTAAACCGGGGAGTTATCGAGGAGAAGATGGTCTTGTACGTACTCGTGACGGTAAACCGGATCGCCAATACTATAGTGAATGGAAACATAATTATCCCGGCGATTTCTTCATGCTAACTAGGAAGCAAGGAGTATCTGAAGAAGAGAAGAAATGGATGTTCTATGCTATTATCACAGAAAACCCTCTTATGTTTGGTGGTCGAGGGGGGATTGATCATACTAAAGAATTAAAGGGGATACTTTCAAAACTGGGTAGAGGAAAAGGGTTCTTTAATATTTCTTCTGGAGTAAGTGCAAAAGTAAGAGTCCAGGAATTATTAGCGAGACAACAAATAGAAGCTAGAGAAAACATAGCTAACCCAAAAAATAACCAAACTCTTGAAACCAAAGGCTACAAACCACAACCAAATGAAAGGTTAACAACGAAAAACCAATATAAACAACAGGATCAACAGGCAAGGAAAACGCTACGAGAGACTGCCTCCAAGGCAACTAGAGAAGAAAATAGTAAAATTCAAAAGAAGGTCATATATAATGTAGCTAAGAGTACAAATACAAGAAAATCCTCAAATATAAAAGAATATTTAAAAAAGGAAAAAGAAATTGTTAAATCGCAGGACACTAAGGAGACGTCACAAGCTCCTAATGCTAGAGTCAATTATAAATCAGGTTATGATGATCATTTAATTGAAGTGAAAGGGTTTAAAGCAAAACCAACTATAGGAATAAAAGGTGGCCACAACCTTGAAAACTTTGAGCGGTATATTTTAGACAACTTTGGCGATCAAGTTAAGAATATTAATCAAGCTGCGATAAAAACGCCACATCCAGATATTCCGGGAATTTATGAGGTTAAATACAAACTCCCTGTTTATGACGGAATGAGCTTAGCTAATGGTGGAAAAGGAAACTTTACTGGTCAGTGGAAAGAGTATAAGAATCCAAAAACTGTATACGATCCGAAACTACTCTCTGATGAACAGATGCTTAAGTTGGGGAGAGAGGCAATGGAAGAGGGAATTCAAAATAATAAAATAAAAATAGACACACGACCAAATGCTGTTTCTGATGAAATTGTTGGATATGCTGAAGTTGACGGTAAAAAACTGGAATTTATAGGTTACAGGGATAAAGCTACTGGAGAAATAACAAACTTTTTTCCTGTGATTCCGAAAAATTAATTAATAGATAGGGAATGAATAAGATGGATGATGAAATATATTATGTAGAAGATGTTCAGGAAAAAATTAAGAATATGGAGGCATACTACGGTACTTTAGGGGACGGTTATTTTTTAGAAGCTCTAAATGAATTTACAAAGGGTAAAGGATTTGGTATTGGTTATACTAGCTGCTATTTTGCTACTGAATGCACTCCAAATGATGAAGAGTACTTTGGAGATAGTGGAGTAAATTTCACAACAACTCCGCCAGTAACTAGTGTAGAAGTGTATGCAATTGTGGATTATGAGATGTTTTTTGAGTATTTAGTTAAGGTAGCTCAGGAGTATCTTTCAAGACATTCCCAGAATGTCGCTAAAGTTGAAAGTTGTTTAGCTCAAATCAAGGAGAAGTTAAATTTATACGCTTAAAACAATAGGATGTTTACACACCCAACAACAAGATCGCACAATACAACAAACCAAACACTAAAAACTTAACACAAACTTGATAGCCTTTTTAAAAGCACAGTCCCACTTGAGATACGAGTAGGAATGTGCCTTTTTATGCTAAAAATAAGCAGTCAATTAGCAGAATAAGTCCCAATTCCTATATAAATAATACAGCTTTGCTATCCCCCTATCAGAGTTACCAACCACATCATAATCTCTGATGGATTCACAATTGGTCGGCATCATAAATATCAACATGTTTGCTCATCATTTATTTTCAGAAAAACTTAAACTTATAGATTTTCTACTTTCATTTATGTATTTCCCATCGACTCAAACTAGACTCGCATAAAAAAGCACCTCCTAGCATTCATCGGACAAACCAAGAGGTCTGTTCCAATGTCTACACTAGGGGGCACTCTTCTAATCTGGGGAATTTGTTTTACCCCTTAACTGACCCGGCTGCGATCCCTTCCACAATTCGGTCACTCATGATGAGGAACACGAGCAAAATGGGCAAAATGCTGATCATCAACGTAGCTCCGATAGCTCCCCAGTCGGTCGTATATTGTCCAATAAAGTTTTGGACGCCTACAGTCAGTGTTTTGTTTTCGTCCGAGCTGATGAACGTATTGACGAAAATAAACTCATTCCAGTTATAGATCATGTTAATAATAGATGTCGTTGCCATGACGGGGGTTGTCATGGGCAGCACGATTCGGAAGAACATCCGGTTGACGGAGCAGCCGTCCATAACGGCCGCTTCTTCCACTTCACGGGGCAAGGCGTAATAGAAGCCCAGCAAGATCATCATCGTTGTCGGCAGATTAAAGGCAACATACGACAAGATGATGGAGAGTGAAGTGTCTGTTAAATGCAGTTTGAGAAACATACTGAACAACGGAATCAAGGTGGAATGAACCGGAATCATCAGTCCGACCATAAAGAGCCCGAGGACCAGTTGGCTTCCTTTCCACCGCATACGCGTAATAGCAAACGTTACAAAGCTGGCTAGCAGCACCGTCAACGCCACGGATATGACCGTAATCCACACACTATTGAAAAAGTACCGCCCGATGTTGCCGCTGGTCCACACATTCATATAGTTCTCCCAATGCGGCTGGGACGGGAGTGCAAACGGCGGAAGGTTAAACACTTCCTGATTATTTTTAAGCGAGAACAGCATCAGCCACACCAGCGGTAAAAGCTGCGTCACCGCCAAGATGATTAAAATGATATACAAAGCGGCATAACCGACCCGAGTTAACATTTTGCCGCGGGTAGCGACTCCAAGCGGATAGTTGGCGGCTGCCTGGGTTTTCATATCCGTTCCTCCCTCTTCCTGTCCTTTGTTACCCTCATCTATTTGCATGACTGGATTATGAATACTGGATGGTGTCACTTGTGGCCGTAACCTTGCGGATCAGCCACGTAGCGATTAGACAGATGAGCAGCAGGGCAAAGGCTGTAGCACTGCCGTATCCAAAGTCAAAGCTGCGGAATGCCTGGTGGTACATGTAAGAGGCCATCACTTCACTGGCTCCATTCGGTCCACCGTCCGTCATGACATAGATCAGGTCAAAATATTTGAGCGAGCCGACAATCGATAATATGATCGTAACGTTAATCACCTCGCGCAGCAGGGGCAATTTGATACGAGTCGCAATCTGCCAGGCACTGGCCCCGTCGATCCGGGCAGCCTCCATCAGCGTTTCAGGAATGTTTTTCAGCCCGGCATAATAGATCAGGATATAAAAGCCTGCATATTGCCAAATAATCGGAATGAACAAGGCAAACAGCACCAAGGACGGATTAGCTAACCATTCAGGCGGATTGTGGACTCCGACCGACGCCAGTATGGAATTGAACACTCCGTTCGTTGGATGATACATTTTGAGCCACAGCTGTGCGATCGCTACAGATGACAACAGCATGGGAATCAGATAAATTTTCCGCAGCAGATTCGCTCCCTTGATTTTTCCTGACAAAATCATCGCAATGACCAGATAACCGATCAGACTGATGCCTGAAAACAAGGCCAACAGCAGCGAATGCCAGGCACTTTGCCAGAATGCACTGTCTGTGAGCAAATGTTGATAATTGTCCAGTCCCACAAAAGTCATAGAGCCGATTCCATTCCACTGATTCAGGCCGTAATAGCCGGTCAGTACGATGGGTACATATATTACGGCGAATAACAGCAGCAGAGAAGGCAATACATATAGAGCAATGACAAGCTTATTGGACATGACCTTTTCCACGTTCGGGCCTCCTTAGGATTCAATTTCAATTTCCTTTCTCGATGGCAGCCTTATGCTGCTCGGCAAATTGTTGCGGTGTCACCGCTTTACCAAACAACGCCTGAATCATATTCAAATGCACCTGCGCTGCATTCGGCTTCATCTGTACATCGGCGAACAATGTAATGCTGCTAGCTTGATTCAGTCCGTTCAGCAAATCGACATACAGCTTGGGCAAATTTTCTTTGGAGGTGTCCACTTTCGTCGCCGGAATAACGCCTGCCTGTGTGACCGATTGTTCTCCCCATTTGACTACGAAGTATTCAACGAACGCTTTGGCCTCTTCTTTCACCTTGGAATTTTCCGAAACGAACAAGCCTACTCCCGGACCTCCTACCCAACTGTTCTCGTTGCCCTTGCCGCCTGCAACCATCGGGAATTTAAAGAAGCCAATTTGATCTTTAAATGATTGTGGGATTGCGGGATTGGTCGTAAAATTCGGCAATTCCCAAGTAGCCATCAAATACATAGCTGCCTTATCGTTCATAAACTCGGATTTTCCCTCATCATTGGACAAGCCGTTAAATCCTTTGTTAAAGGCATTCATATCCACAAGCGTCTGGACTTCGGAGGCCGCCTGAATTAAACCAGGGTCATCGAACGATCCTGAACCGTCAATCGCTTTTTTCAGCGTTTCGTTACCCGCTATACGGTCCGCCAGATACATGTACCAGAGCGAGCCGGTCCAGCGGTCTTTATTGCCCAATGCAATCGGTGCAACTCCATGATCCGTAAGTGTTTTCACAACCTGCTTAAACTCGTCAAATGTCGCAGGTACCTTCAAGTTGTATTTTTGGAATATGGCTTTGTTGTAATAAATAGGTGTAATATTCAATTCAATCGGAAGCGCATACGTTTTGCCATTCAGCGCATAAGCTTCGGTCGTTCCCGGTACGAATTTGTCCTTCAGCTTGGAACCATTCAACAGGTCATCCATCGGTGTAAATAATCCACCTTTAACGTAAGGCTCCATAAAGCCCGCTGCCCAGGTAATTCCGATATCCGGCAATTCATTGGAAGCTGACAGCACTTTGAGTTTGTTTTTATATTGTTCATTTTCCAGCACTTCCTGCTGAATGACGACATTCGGATGATCCTTTTGGTATTGATCTATAATCTGAGTCACAAGCTTGCTCTGCTGTGCCGAGCTTCCCTCTGGCCACAGGTGCATCATTTTGAGTGTAACCTTTCCCCCTTCTCCACTGGAACCGCCTTTACCATCCTTACCAGCACCGCAACCGGATAGCACCAGCATGAATGACAGCAGCAGGGTCAACCCAGCAAACCATTTTTGATGTGAGCGCTTACGTAAACCATACTTGTTGGACATCGTTAGACCTCCGTTTGTTGTATTTATATTTTTTTGTAACCGTTATCATTTGTAAGTTTAGCACTCCATTCCTGCTTCCAACAGGGTACGCTCATTGGGTATAATTCCACTTTTATTGGGTTTGATCTGCCTATACGTCAGTCGATATTCTCCGGCCCTGTACGCATCTGCTGCCTGTAGCGGCTGGGACTTACCCCCTCGGTCGCTTTGAATACTTTAATAAAATATTTATCTGTTCGGTAGCCTGATCGCTCGCCGATTTGGGCAATCGTTAACTGAGTATGCAGCAGCAACTCCTTAGCCCGTTGGATCCGCAGCCGATGCAGATATTCGCTGAAGGACAAACCACTTTGCTCCTTGAATAAAACACTAAAATAGCTCGCATTCAGGTGTGAATGCGCGGCAGTCTGCGCCATCGTAATGGATTCGTGAAGATGCTCCGCCATATAGGTGAAGGCACGTCGTACCGGATCACTAAGAGTAGTTGCCTGGAGATCAAGCTCTAGCAGAACAGGGTCAGCCAGCTTGTCCAGCTTCTCGTACCGCTGCCGCTCCTCTTCCAGCCGAAGCGCTTCATTGACCGCATTCAGCAGCTCCTGCTTATCAATCGGTTTGAGCAAATAATTGACGGCTCCCAGACGAAGAGCCTGCTGGACATAATCAAACTCCGCATAACCCGAGATGACAATGATCGCTGGTCGTCGTGAATCCCGTTCCAGAGAGCGGATTAAATCCAGCCCACTGAATTCCGGCAACCGGACATCCGTAATCAACAGATGAACTGTCTCCGCTCGCAGTATATTTAATGCTTCCAAACCATTATCGAATGTTACAATCCGGTATTTCCCGGCGGCCCATTGCTCCAGTGTCTGGTGTATCCCCTGACGTGTTCGCTGTTCATCGTCTACAATGACAATGGTTTTGGATGAAACACTCATTCCTACCGCCCTCCATATTCATCAGGAATTTCAAAAGCGACCACTGTTCCTTCCTGCTCAGCACTATGTATCAGCACACCATCCGTTGAATAAGATGCGCTGTCATAATAAAGAGCAAGCCTGCGCTGCACATTCACTAGTCCCATACCGGTTCCCTTGCTCTGGCAGGCTGCTCCCCCCATCAACGCTGTACGCACAGCTGCAAGTTCTTCCAGTGTCATTCCAGGTCCGTTATCTATGACCGCGATCTTGGTCCAACCCGATCTGGTCGAAGGAGTGACACTAATTTCAACACGGCCGTTGCCGATGCGATTTTCGACACCATGCAAAATGGCATTCTCTAGAATAGGCTGGATCAGCAGTTTAGGAAGCGGAATTCTGGCTGCCTCCGAAGGCATATGAATTTGCCAGCTCAGACGTTCACCCAGACGCATCTCCATCAGTTCCAGATAACGACGGATTTGCGCCATTTCTTCCCCGAGTGTCACCCAAGAGTCATGGTGAGCAGGTTCGATAACATAACGAAACAGCCGCGACATGGACACCATCAGCCCGGCAAGCTCCTCTTCTCCCTTCTCCTGTAGCGACCAGTTGAAAGCATCCAGCGTATTAAAAAGAAAATGCGGATTGATCTGCGCCTGCAGAGCTTTAAGCTCGGTCTGGCTTTGTAAAACCTCCTTCTCGCAAATAACACGGATCAATTCATTGATATCGACAATCATTGTGTTGTACTCTGCGTTCAATTCTCGCAGCTCGACCGCTGCTGCCGGTTCTGGATTCAGTGCCAATGCCCCTTCCCGTGAACGACGCATCGCCTGAATCAAGTGACCTATCGGTCTGGTAATCAACGTAGACAACATAAAGGACATGAACAGGAATAGCACGGCACCAAGAGACGCGGAAATGATAAGTGTAGTCCGTAAAACCGTAATTCCGTCTGTGACGACACTAACCGGAATCAGGATCAGCAGCGACCAGCCCGTCCGCTCCGACTGCTGAACTGCCTTCACATATTCCCGCTCCCCAATATGAACCGTCTGTGTCTTGCTATGCAGTACACCTGACAAATCCGTCTGGTTCATTGGTTCACCCGACAGCAGCTGGCCTTGTCGATCTACAAGCAGCATAGTTTCATCCGCTTCTTCATTGACCGCTGTCGCACCATTCAGCCCAAAATAACTTCGCTCCATACGGGTAATCAAGTACCCTCCACGTGAGAACCAGCGATCCACCAGGCTCACCTGCCGAATTGCCAGCAGTGACCGGGAGTCTTCGGGATCAATGCCGATCCAGACCAGTCTTCCTTTCATCTGATTCGCTTCTCGGATGTCTGCCTGTCCAATACGTTCCTCCAGACTGCCCTCTCTAATCGGAAACAACATCTTTCCTTCGGCGGTATACAGCTCCAGTGAGCCGACACTCGGCATATATGCCTGATAGCTATGCATCACTTGCAGTAGTGATTGACGCTGTCCGAAATTCACCTTGACCCCGTTGCGCTCCTCCAGCAGAATATGCTGAACAGACGGGTGATTCGCGACCTGCTCCGTCAAGCTATCCATCTGGCCGATTAATGCATCCAGCCTACCGCTTGCTTGTACCGCAGTCTGACCAATATGCCGCTCGGCACTGTCTTTTAACAGGTGAGACACATTGAGATAAATGAACGCCCCCGCCACACTCATCATAATGAGCATCACCAGTATAAATCCGATAAAAATCTGATTACGTAATGTGTTTAATGGCTGAAACCTTGACCTTGAACGCATAAGCCTTCTCCCCCTGAACCATCGCAGAAAAATGGGTGATGATAACGCTTTCCTTTTCCTATTCTATCGCATCGTTCGTCTTTGTTGGCATATTTTCAGCAGAGATTAATCAAAATGGGCAGGAATGCTATGAAATAGAAAGGTCGTAGGGTAAACGAAAAAAATGACTCCCGACAAATGCAGGAGCCATCTACTGACCAGTTACACCGAAGCTTCTTTCAAATCACCCAAACTAAGGTACCGTCCAGGCTCCGAAACTTGTATATGAAATGGGTATCCTATTGGAGCGCAGCCAAAATGCGGTCGCACAGCTCCATCGTTTTCACGTTATCCCGTCCACTTGAACCAGGCGTCCGTCCTTCTTGGCAGCAGTTCATGAAATGTGCGATTTCACCAACAAAACCGCGCAAGTACAAATCACGGTATCCGCCCGACATCGCGGAGGCTGACGGTGTCAGAACCGTATCGTTTTCCGCAAGGGATTTCCAAGGAAGCTCTGTATGACTCTCCGACTTGTGAATGATCAGTGTATTCACCTCATCCGCGTTCGCAAAACCATGATCAAAGGTTACCGTGAACCCTTCGCTCTCGCGTGTCCATGCTGTCATACCTGCGAAGTATAGGCTACCCACTACACCATTTTCAAATTTCAGGGCAATCGTATGGGAAATACACTCGCCGTTATCGTTCGCAAATCCGGTAACCTGCGCCACTTCTCCGAACAAATAACGTACCAGATCGACCATATGAACCGCCGCTAGCTTCATGAAATCTTCGCCAGTTTTGCAAAACAGGGTACTGTCCACGAGGAATTTCGCCTGAAATGAGCGTGCGGCTCCAAGCGAGCCACCCTCAATCAATTCTTTTAATTTTATGTATACAGGCGCGTAACGCTTCATGAAACCGACCATCAGTACGACACCCGCTGCTTCTGCCGCATCTGCAATTTGGGCCGCTTCCTCGGCATTCCAGCCCAGTGGCTTGTCTACAAAAACATGTTTTCCAGCCTTAATGCAGTCCAGTACGAGCGAAGGATGATCTGCCGCTTGTGCAATCACGACAACTCCTTCACAGTCTTCCTGCTCCAGCATAGCCTTGTAATTGTCATAAGGTGTGCCACTGCTTCCAAACCGCTGAAGTGCCGTCTTCGATCTGCTTAGATCTCTAGTCGCAATCGCCTGAATTTCAGCACCTGCCCCAATGACAGCAGGATATATATTCGTTGAAGCGTGAAAGCCCGCCCCGATAAAACACAGCCTCGCCTTGCTCATGTTAGTCCCTCCCATGTACACACTAAAATAATCCGATCCCATCGTACCATATTGCCGAAGTATATATACAGTGGCATAAAGATAAAGGACATGATTCTTAAGGAGAACAAGATAAAAAAACCTTAACAAAGATAATCCCTTATCCTTGTTAAGGCTCTGTCTGTATCACCAGCAACAATCCTTAAAAATACATTCAATTACAGGGTTCAGACATTACCTTGTAGATAACGAAGCCCATTTTTGCTCCAGCCACTGATCAAATTCAGCACCCTTGTCACCTTCATAGATGTCATAAATATCGACTCTCATCTTGTGCAACTTTTCGCGAAAATCGTTATAGGTATGGTCGGCTGGTAAGCTTTTTTTAATCCGCACCAGAATCTTCGTCAGGCCCTTAACAAGCTCACCCTCTTTGCGCACAGGCGGCTGTACATTCTCGCCCCATTCCTGAAGTCTGCGGTAAGCGGCTTCCTGAACGGCATATACCGTATCATTATTCAAACGGTGTGTCAGCAAGTCAATCGTCTGCTGGTTCTTCCATGCACCCAGATCATTTACCGCGGCTAGGCGTGTTTTCCAATCGGAGGTTCGGTTTGCAGCTACTTTAAGCTGCTCATATACATCTGCAAATTCTTGCTGAGTTTCGTTGTTTTCCAAAATCATCTCATCCTTTTCTAAAAATCACTATATTACTGTTCATCACGATTGCCGTTTGTTAAATATAACATACTTGCAGGTCTTCTTCTAAAAAAAGATAAAAAGAAATGTATCGGACATAACATGGTCAGAAGGCATTCATTCGCCTCTGTTGTCTGCCGCTGAAAGGCATCGTAAATTCCTCCAGATATCGGGGTAGATAAACCGTATTTTGAAAGGGGAATTTACAGAAAATCTGCACGTGCTGGTGTAAATGCATCTAGCAGAATACCGCCATCCTCCAGTGGGATACAGCCATGAAGAGTATCGGATGGAAAATGGATGCTGTCTCCTTCTTTGACAGTCTGCACTTCCTTTGTTTCGCCATTATCGATCATGAACTTAAAGCTTCCCTTTATTACATAAGTGACTTGTTCATGGACATGCTTATGCAACAGGATCTCCCCTGTTTGGGCTTTAGCAAACATCACTTTGACATACATAAGCTGGTCACTGTGGGCCAGCACTTTCCGGGTGGTATTACTGTCAACGATATCAATTTGAATATCTTGATCGTTAAAAAACATGGATAATTCCTCCTCTTTTTAAGCACAAATGATTTAGACGCAAATGATTTAGATAAGTTATTT
Source organism: Paenibacillus sp. OT2-17 (assembly GCF_009827695.1). NCBI lineage: Bacteria > Bacillati > Bacillota > Bacilli > Caryophanales > Paenibacillaceae > Paenibacillus > Paenibacillus sp. OT2-17. The sequence goes on from NZ_WUDQ01000038.1 coordinate 11,125, forward strand.
TGAAAAAATTCATAAATCGATTTAGTTTAAAACCAGCGAAATATAAGCCAAAGTACTCCAGAAAGAGTAGTAAAGTCGGGATCGGCGAACGTTACCCCTTCGGCACCCAAAAAAGAAAAGAGCGGCAAGGTGAGAGCCGGCAGCAGACAGAGCAAGAATCCATTAAGACAACTGGAAATAACAGCTCCTCTGAAACCACCGCTGGAATTGCCGAATATCGCGGCTGCACCACCAGCGAGGAAGCAGGCCATGATCCCTGGCACAATGACAGGCAATCCGATAAACGGGAAAAGAAAGACGCAGGCAACGCCTGTGAAGAAGCTGACCAAGAAGCCTACCAACGCGGAATTGGGTGATTTGTCGAACAGTACCAGAACATCCACACCAGGGATTGCTCCAGGTGCAAACACTTGGGAGAAACCTTTGAAAGCGGGTACAATTTCAGTTGTGAACAGCTTAACACCTGCTTTTGCGATATACAAGCCGGCAGCAAAAATAGCTGACTGTTCGAGGATGAAGACGATGTATTCTTTGCCATCCGATAATTTGCTGACATAATCAGAACCAGCAACCAGTCCAGATACCAGTAAAAGCACAAGCATCGTCAAGGTCGTTGCAACATTGGGGTCGCGCAAAAAACTGATGCGGTCATTAATTTTTACATTTTCGGTGTCATTTTCACGGTTGCCAAAAACTTTCCCTAAATAGGTACCTAGAATGTAAGAGGTCATGGAAGCATGAGCAATCGTATATTCATCCGATTTAATAATGTTTTTGCTGGCATTCCGGAGTAGGTAAGGAAACACCGCCATATAGCTCCCAATTACCAAAGAACCGACGATAATCGTAGTTAGCGAACTGAGACCCAGACCTTTCATAACGGCTGTAGCGGCAAAGCTCATAAACAAAATCAAGTGAAGAGACAAATAAATGTACTTGAACTTGGTCAGGCGTGCAAGCACGATGTTAAGGATCATGGAAAAGAGCAGAATGAGTGCAGCATCCGCCCCGATCTGATCAATGGTCAGTGCCATAATGGCTTCATTGCTTGGTACGACACCTTTAAGGTTGAAGGCATAAGAAAAAATTTGGCTGAAGTTAGTGAGAACGCCACCTAAAATTCCGCCGCCGACCTTGATCATGGTGAAGCCCATAAAAGAAAGGGTAGTTCCCGTAATGATCTCTGATACTTTCTTCCTCTGGAATATAAGGCCGAGTAATGTCACAATCGCGATAATGATGGATGGCTCCCTGATAATGCTCATAAACATTTCCATAGTGATCTCCGACTTTCTTTTATTTATTTTCCATTCTTACTAAATCGATTTAGTAATACTCGAAAAAAATTTCCCTCTCGGGAATGTAAAAAGAAGCAGAATCATTTTTTTGTGAATTAATTCACAACTCACTCCATACATTATTCGTTTAAGTTTCCATTCCTCCCCTCTCTTCAATCGCAATCATCACTAAAATCAGGACATACATAAATGAAAGGGTATTCATGACTCGAATCATAAGATCATTATAGCTCTTTATTTTCTTTTTACAATAGAATTTATAAAAACGTTTTCAAAAAGATGAAAAGGACTTATTCAATCATTCAGTTCAGTTTTTGGACAGATTCTCTGTGGTTAATGACCGGATTCATTCGGATGATTTCTGACAGCTCCTCATGATCCTGTTCTTTTTGATCAATTTTCTCCAGCAGTAGCCTGGCACTTCTTTTCCCCATTTCAAAACTCGGCTGGGAAACGGTTGTGATCGGCGGATTATAAAAAGATGCAAAGGATACATCATCTATGCCAATCAAGGAAAAATCATTAGGTATGGTCAGATGATTATTTTTTGCATAAATCAGCACCTGCTCCAAAATCATGTCATTCGTAGCAATGATTGCGGTGGGCGGATGCTCCATATGGAATAGTTGTCCAATCAGATTAGGCATTTCATCCAACCTGCCGCTTTTGATATAGTTTTCATTCACTGATATGTCATGTTTGCCCAACGTATTTCGATAACCTGACAGCCGCTCACTTCGTGTGGTGATCGCTTTTTTGCCTAAGGGGAACGTGATAATCCCAATGTTGTTATGACCATGCTCAATGAGTGCTTCAACCGCAAGCTCGCTGGCCTTTTCATTATTCAACAGCACTGTGTCTACACTGATTTCATCGATTTTTCGGTCCACAAACACGAAAGGATAGCCATTCTTGGCAAGGGAAACATATAATTTCTTGTTCTCTTCCGTCGGGAAAATGATAAGTCCATCCACTTGCCGAGCAATCATCGACTGGACATACTTTTTCTCTTTGAGCGAATCATCATCGGTATTGCAGACAATGACCTGGACATTTTCCAGTTGGCATTCATCTTCAATTGCACGCACGACTTCTGTTGTAAATCTCGATAAAATGGTTGAAGAAATAACCCCCACAATGAAGGTCTTCTTCTGCTTGAGACTACGTGCCACCTCATTAGGTATATAACTGAGATCCTCAATCGCTTGCTCGATCTTCTTCTTAGTGTTTTCACTCATATAGTTGTATCTCTTTTGCAGAAACTGCGAAACTGTACTCTTCGACACCCCGGCACGTTCTGCAACTTCCTTCATCGTTGTTACCATAATTACCCTCCTTTCTTTTTCTGCATGTCAGGCGTATTAATTTTCAAATATATATATTCTGCAACCTGTATGTAAAGTGAATTTCACTTTATTATATACCTTCTTTTACAGCAGGAAAATATAATAAATGAGGAGTTAGAGCGTGCCCTCCACCTCATATATAACCGCCCCCACAAATGCTGGACACTTAGCTTAACCATCCGTTGTTACGAATCTATTGAATTCGAACGAAATCTTAGAAATATACGAATTTTATGAACTTGTTTGATGGAAGATTTGAACATAAAATGAGAATGTAATCGATTACAATTTCTTTTAAATAAAGGAGGAAGCAGAATTATGAAGAAAAAAGGACTGAAAAAAACATTTTTCATCATTACCTCCCTCGTAATGGGCTTCACACTGTATGGCTATACTCCCGCTTCAGTAGATGCAGCCAGTGTGAAAGGATATTATCACACCCAAGGAAACAAGATTGTAGACGAATCCGGGAAAGAAGCGGCATTTAATGGCCTGAACTGGTTCGGTCTGGAAACTCCTAATTACACCTTGCATGGACTGTGGAGCCGCTCAATGGACGACATGCTGGATCAGGTGAAGAAAGAAGGCTACAATCTGATTCGTCTGCCTTACAGCAATCAGTTATTCGATTCCAGTTCCCGTCCAGACAGTATTGATTATCACAAAAACCCTGACCTGGTCGGATTAACTCCGATTCAAATTATGGACAAGCTGATCGAAAAAGCTGGACAACGCGGTATTCAGATTATCCTTGACCGTCACCGTCCAAGCTCAGGTGGGCAATCCGAGCTGTGGTACACATCCCAGTACCCTGAGTCTCGCTGGATTAGCGACTGGAAAATGTTGGCTGATCGTTATAAAAACAACCCTACCGTCATTGGTGCAGATTTACACAATGAGCCACACGGTCAAGCAAGCTGGGGCACAGGCAATGCCTCCACAGACTGGCGTCTGGCGGCACAACGTGCAGGGAATGCGATTCTGTCCGTGAATCCGAATTGGCTGATTCTCGTAGAAGGTGTAGACCACAATGTACAAGGCAACAATAGCCAATACTGGTGGGGTGGCAACCTGACAGGTGTAGCCAACTATCCTGTCGTTCTGGACGTACCGAATCGTGTCGTATATTCTCCTCATGATTACGGCCCTGGTGTGTCTTCGCAGCCATGGTTCAACGACCCGGCCTTCCCGTCCAACCTGCCAGCGATCTGGGATCAAACCTGGGGCTACATCAGCAAGCAAAACATAGCTCCGGTGCTGGTCGGTGAATTCGGCGGTCGTAATGTTGATTTGTCTACTACTGAGGGGAAATGGCAAAATGCACTCGTAGACTATATTGGTGCCAACAACCTGTACTTTACGTACTGGTCCCTGAATCCGAATAGCGGCGACACAGGCGGTCTGCTGCTGGACGACTGGGTTACCTGGAATCGTCCGAAGCAGGATATGCTGAGCCGGATTATGAAGCCTGTTGTTTTCGTAGCAGAACAAGCGAAAGCAACCGCCGAATAGGCACAGGGCTTCACTTCACTTATTGAAAAAGCCGATTTTCCTCCTTCAGGCCAGATTATGCTGGGCTATGAAGATGTGGAGAAACGGCTTTTTTTTGTGATACCTGCAAACCTCCAGGATTACACTCCACGTGTGTACATGTTTTCCTCTCCTTCTTGACGCCTTCTATCCAGTTTTATACATTGTAAATTTCCCATCGAATGGGGCATTTTGTAAACTAAATCTCTCTTTTAACCGATAAATACATATGTTGGATTTGAACTCAGGAAGGAAGATTTCATGTGATTATTTGGAAGGGTTTTGGTATTTTAAACATCGTTGTTCCAGGGATTTTATTTGTTATTGTCGGGAGTTTAGTATCCGCTCTAGGACTTGACTCCATAGATTCCCGGCTGCCGATGGCTTTTGTGTTCATTGTGTCGGGAGTTATTATCTGGTATTTGGGAAAAGCGCTTAACGCTGACTCGGACAAAGTACTAGTTGATATGGAAACGGGGCAACGCTATCGAATGGGAACCCAGCACAGTCTGTTTTTTATCCCTATGCATTATTGGGGCCCTGCCGGTCTGGCGATCGGATTTATTTTAATCGTTGCATCGATATTTATATAACGTTGATTGCAAACATAAGCTATTCCGAACACCACAATGCGAGCCAGTTGCTCCCATTGTGGTCTTTTTCCTTTTCGCAGGTCAATTATGATCGGATACCACCATCATTTTACCTGTAGGCCAATGAATTCGGGGCAGGCAGGTGAAAACCTAGCTCATGTTTCGCCCCAGCTGCTCCACCTTGCTCAGCCAATCGTTGCGCTGCTGATCCGATAATTTATTCATGAGATCAATCGCAGTAGAATGCACCGGTTTGACACCACATAGATGCAGCGTGGAATCCTTCATCATCCGATGTACAGGCTGTCCCTGGAAAAATCGGTAGTACCAATGCGGACCGTCCATCGTTGTAATGAGGCGGGCCGTTCTTCCTTTTAGAAGCTTGTCAGGCAGAGGTTTTCCTTTTTGATACTTAAACGCAAACCCCGGCATAAAGGTACGGTCAATGAATCCTTTCATTAATGCAGGCAAGCTGCCCCACCAGATCGGAAAGACAAAAACGAGATGTTCTGCCCATTTAATCGACTCCTGTGCTTGGATCAAATCAGGTTCCAGCGGCAATTTATTACGATATCCACCTAATAGATTTGGATTAAAGTCCAACGCGGATAGCTGCAACAAACGAACCTCTGCCCCTGCAGCCTTCGCTCCTTTTACATAGGATTGAGCCAGCGCTTCCCCATAACTGCCAGCGACCGGATTCCCTTGAATCACCAATATTTTTTTAGACATATAAACCACTTCCTACCTTCATATTATGATTTTAGTTAGAAGACACTAACTTTATATTTAAAAAGAAAAGGTCACTACTGACCTTTACTTAATAAAGCAGTTAAACGTTGTTTGACCTCTGTTGCAAATGGAACCAACTGCTGTGGAAGTTCACCTTCCAGGCTGGACACGGACAAGCGTGTAATGGCTCCAATGATGAGCACACCGGATAGCAGAGCATCCTGCTTCGGCAGTTCACCTTGTTGAATCCCCTGTTCGATGAATTCAGTCAACGCCTCCAGCGGCTGACGCACATTCTGGCTCTGACTTGCTTCAACATACAGCTCATGATGCTGTGATAGTAGAAGCAAACCATACTGGTCCTCATCATGCATATTCAGCACTTCATCCACCAGTTGATGGAAACGACTAACGAAGTTCCCACTCTGCTTGCGATAGAAGTCAATTAATGTGGTGTAGCTATTACAATATTGCCCGAATACTTCCAAGGCCATCGCATCTTTACTCTTAAAATGCTTATAAATCGCGGCATCCGTCACACCGGCAGCCTCTCCAATTTCTTTGACTGAAATGCCGTCAATTCCTTTGGTTGCAAATAAGCACATTGCTGCCTGCAGAATATCTTTCTTTTTGCTGTCTACATGTGTTTTCTTATTCATAAGCTTATAGTAAGTGATAACTAACTAAAATGCAAATTATATTTATGCAGGTTCATTCTGTCTTCATACTTTCATTTGAAATATATTGAATTAAACCTAAAAACCATGTTTTATAAGCGATTAATCATAAATACCCTAAATAATACGTTCATCATCCCATTTTATTCATATAAAAAAGATATGTAACCGAATAAAACGGGTGCTAGGATAGGTGGGACTCATTATGCTTGAGGTGCATGCAGTCACCCAGCAGGGAAAAGACTCAGGCAGTCTTGGATATGGAGCGACGAGCACATTTCCCCGCTGCAAAAAGTCGTACAAGCCATCCATGACCAAGGCCCCAAAGCCGATCTTCAGCTTTGGCGTGTCGGGTGCAAAGGCTCGTTGCCCCAAGAAACAGCTGTATCTGCCTCTGGGTTGCCTCACCGCAAACAGTATCATCCACTGGATCGCACACTAAATTGGACAATTTCCACAATAATAGGTGTGCCGGAGAGAATTGCCTCTCCTTCGTTAAGGCGAATCGTCAGCGATGAAGGTGTTAGGCTATACAATGTGCTTTCTTGTATCATTCCATTAATGTATAGATTGGCATAGCTGTTGCTTCCGACATTAAAACGCTTAAAGGCCTCCTGTACACCATCTACAGAAAATTGATCCGCCATTATCGTGATTGAAGATTCAATTGTAGCAGGTGCAAGATAAAAATACCGCTCAGCTATGGGTATAATTTCAATATTTGAAATGTCAGGTGCCGGGCCGGTTGGCCCTGTTATACCTCGGGCTCCAGTAGGACCAGCTATGCCCTGCGCTCCAGTAGGGCCGGGTACTCCTGTTGCACCTGGACTTCCTTGGACTCCAGCCGGACCTGGCACTCCTGGCACTCCTGGCACTCCCTGTGTTCCTGCTGGACCCTGTATTCCTGGTATTCCTTGGACTCCCGGTGTTCCCGCAGTTCCCGATATACCTTGGGCTCCTGCTAAACCTGGAATACCTTGTACCCCTGTCAAACCGGGAATGCCTTGTGCTCCTGCCGAACCCGGTGCAGCTCGCTTTCCCGTCTGGCTCATGCTCTTCCTCCGCTTGCTAGGAGTATTTCTGCACCTCCGTTGCATGATTAGCTTTGGATGCTTTTTGGCATGGAACCCCGTTTTTGTTCTACCTTTGAATGAATAACTTGTTTTACACTTTTTACGTTTGTTGATCTTGTAATGTACGGTCCTCTTTCCTAGCCTCCTTAGTGATGAATCGCGTCTCCTCATACCAGCCGTATACACCTCCTTCTCACATGCTTATTTATGTAGTGTATGCACATCCCCCTTTAGGGTTTTAGGCATTTGTAACCTTCAGATTCCAAGTATTCGCTTCCATCTATATTTGTAGCAAAATAGGGCCTTCTCCATTTACCCTATTATTAATAGAAAGGTTAATATGCCGTTACCGAATAGGTTAAAAAATCATTTATTAATTAAGAGCCAGTAAAATGGTTCATACCACAAAGAAAGGAGATAAGAACCATGCCAATCATAAAACCTGTATATACAGCAGTAGCTACTGCTCCCGTAGCAACTGGTGGTGCCGTAACCACGACTGTAACCCCAGCCGTGACTCGTTTTTTTGCAACAATTACAGCCGGGATGATCGGCGCAACAACAACAACTGTTCCTGCCGCAAGCTTTGTTGATGACGCAGATGCTCCAGTTGTTGCTTTACCAACATTAACGGCTACTGATTCTTCTAATTTTTATATTAACGGAGTTATTCAGCAGAGCTCCTTATTCACCCTCACCACAGCAAGTCTGGTCATTGCCTCCGTAGATATTACACCAGGTGTCCCAGTTGTTATAGAAATAACAGATTTTAGCGGCACAACTTCCATTATCGCGACTCAGCCTACCATCTCTGCGCCTACCGTCACTATTATCACTTAACACTTTTCATATTTTTGATTCAAGTTGGACTGAACGGTCATTCACGCTGTACATTACCCCGTATAAGCTAGAAAAGACCGATTCAGATGTCGATATCTGAATCGGTCTTTTAGATTATATAATCGTTTTCAAATGACTGGATACTGTATGATTAAGGCAAAATAGCAAAGGAGCGCACCGGAAATCCGGGGGAATCTTGAATGCTCGGAACGATATTATATATGACCGCACCCGTCGGGGGCAGCTTATCCAAATTCGTCAGCACTTCAACTTGATACCGATCCTGCTCCAATATGTAATATTCCCCTACCAGCTTGCCAGCTTTGCGATAGGCTACAGAGGAATCGGTATCTAGCGTTTCATGCCCAATGGCAGCCACATTCCGTTCTTCTACCAAAAAGCGCAGCGCCTCCAGCGACCAGCCCGGGCAGTGTGCATCTCCGGCGTCGTCCTTGTTCGAGAAGGCATCGGAATCAGGCCATCGTTTGCTCCAATCACTGCGAAAAGCGACAAAGGACTGATCAGCAATGCGTCCATGCTCTTTCTCAAAGTCCAAAATATCCGCAACCGTAAGTTCATAATCAGAATTGGCTGCAACGGCTGCTGAACGGTCAATGACAACTAGCGGCAAAACCAGCTCCTTCAACGAAAGCTCATGCAAGTACCGTTTGCCCTTCACAAAATGAACGGGTGCGTCAATATGAGTCCCATACTGACCGGGAAAGCAGTATTGTTTTACAAAAAAGCCATCATCGTGGGTAAACAGGGTATCCACCTGAACATTATCGAATACTGGAAAATGAGGGATTTCAGGATAAAAAGCGTGGGACAAATCCACCCACTCTTTTTGCTTCAACAACTTCAAGATATCTGCTAAATGCTCTGCCATGATGCCCATTCCTCCTCAGCTTTATTACAAGCCATTTTACCTGAGGATTCTTCAAAAATCTATAAATCGAAATGCAATCGTTAACATTATGGAAAAAATACAAAAACAATTCCATATATTCATATATACATTTCCTATTCCGTGTGATTGTTAACGTTTTCATTATTACATATACGTCTTGATTGGAAAAAGAAGGGGTCTATTGAATTATATAAAAAATTCGACAAAAATTTTAGTATGTAACTTTTATTATATTAACAAATACTGGAACACAAAGTATGATAGAAAATGTAGAAACCACAGGAGCCCCGGGACTCCCTTCGTTCATCTACTCCATTAATCCAATATACGGAGGTATTTTATGAAAAAGAGATTTTCGCTCGGAATCGCGGCAGCTCTGCTGTTCACTACTCTGGCTCCTATAGGTGCACCTGCTCATGCAGCCAGCGATATTGGCAAGGAGACGCTCGGCAGCAAAAACGGATGGGCAGCCTTTTCTACAGGCACAACGGGCGGAGCTGCAGCCTCTTCTTCCAATATTTTCACCGTAACGAATCGCAAGCAACTTGTCGATGCTTTGGGCAAAAACAGCAATAGTACGCCTAAAATCATTTATGTCAAAGGCACGATCAACGCCAACGTCGATGACAATAATAAACCGTTGGGATTGAACGACTACAAGGACTCTAAATATGAGTTTGACGCCTACCTAAAAGCGTATGACCCGTCCACATGGGGTAAAAAGGCCCCGTCTGGCACATTGGAAAAGGCACGTGAGGCTTCACAAAAAAATCAGGCCAGTCGTGTCGTCATTGAAATTCCGTCCAATACTACGATTGTCGGTCTGGGAAGCGACGCGGTCATTAATGGCGCAAACTTCCAACTAAAAAAAGGGACAGACAACGTTATTATCCGTAATATCGAATTCCAGGATGC
>NZ_WUDQ01000390.1:0-3551 GCF_009827695.1 Paenibacillus sp. OT2-17
CTATTGCCGGGAAGCTGTTCGATAAGTTCGGCATTGTGCCTTTGGGACTTGTGGGCCTGACGCTAACCAGCTTTATGACCTATCATCTTCACCAGCTTACGCCAGATACTTCTCATGCCTGGTTGGAAACCGTAATGGCATTACGGGGTCTGGGAATTGGTATTTGCATGATGCCATTGTCCACGGTCGGCATGAATGCCGTTCATCCTAGCAAGGTAGCCAATGCGTCTACAGCGTCCAATCTGGTACGTACTGTGGCTGCATCTATGGCGATTGCGGTGCTAACCGCCATTATGCAAAGCCGTTCGGCTGCTCATGCCCAGCAAATTTCGGAGTCCATTACACCAGACTCGGCTCATACGCTACAAGCGACATTGGGCAGCTCATGGATGTCATCCATAAGTAGTTTAATCACACTGGATGCTACATCAAGAGGAATTGGGGATACGTTCCTCATTTCATCCATACCGCTGTTTTGCACGATTCCACTAATCTTTTTGTTTATTCAGAGGAAGAAAGCAAAGACACAGCCGGAAGCATAACCAAAGAACTATAAAATACGACTGGATGGCTTACATTATTTCCACGGACAGAAAGAAAGGGAATTATCATGAAAATATTGAGAGTAGAAAGTACATTAGCGGCTTTAGTGCTCGGCGGCGCAGTGCTGGCAGGCTGCTCCAGTAATAGCGGGGCGGCTCAGGATATGGTCGTTCCGGTTAAAATCAGCCAAGCACAGCAGGGAATTATCGGACAGGGAAATATTTATACAGGAACCGTAACACCTTCGGAGACGGTGAACATCGTGCCTAAAGTGGGCGGCAAAGTGGTTGAACTGCCTGTGGATATTGGCACCGAGGTTAAAAAGGGTCAAGTACTGTTCAAGCTTGATGATAAGGACATGCGGAATAATGTTGCGAAAGCCCGCGCCGCAGCAGCTGCGGCAGCAGCCGGAGTAAGCACCGCTCAAGCATCCCACGAATCTACGATGGTTCAAGCAAACTCGGGCTTAGTGCAGTCCAAGAGCGGCGTGATTCAATCCCAAAGCGCAATCAATCAGGCACAGGGGGCTATTAATCAAGCCACTACAGCCGTAGAACAAGCAACACATGGTGTCTCCTCAGCAGCCAATACGGTGAAACAAACGCAGCAAGCTTTGGCAGATGCACAGAAAAATGTAACACGTACACAAAGTCTATTTGATGCAGGTGCGAGTACCCAAGCACAATTAGAACAAGCCAAAACAGCAGTTGTGAATGCGGAAGCGGCTTACAATAATGCACAAAATGCTCAGGCTAATGCGCAAGATCAGTTGGTAGCTGCGCAGAAGGCCCTAACTACAGCTCGCAACAGCTATGATTCAGCAAAAAATAGCTATAGTAATGCCAATAGCGGTTACAGTAATGCGCAAAATCAGCTCAAAGTATCTCAAAATACTGCGGTTATCGAGTCGAGCCAACAATCTTTTAAGCAGGCTCAGCTGAATGTGAACATTGCTCAGGATGCATTGGATGACACCGTTGTTACATCACCGATCAATGGTATTGTGGGTACGAAAAATGCAGAAGTGGGCGAAATGGTATCCGCTCAGTCTCCTGCACTGGTCATCGCTAATCTGAGTACAGTCAATACTTTGATCTATGTTCCAGCGGAACAGATCAACAATGTAAAAGCAGGTGACAAGGTACAGGTTCGTGTTGCAGCTTCCAACATTGTAACAACAGGTACAGTTAAAAATGTAAGCCCGTTGGATGCAAGTGGAAAAGGCTATCCTGTAAAAATCTCAGTAGCGAATCCAGACACGAAACTGAAATCCGGTATGTTGGCTGATATCAGCTTTGTCGCTGCCAATGCACAAGAAGGCATTGTGGTTCCTACTGCGGCAGTTCAAAAGGATCAAGGTAAAGAATATGTATATGTTGTAAACGGAGACCATGCGAAACGCAAGGAAGTGAAGACTGTTCAGACGGCAGGTTCCCAAACACACGTTACCAGTGGTTTGAGCTATGAGGAGAATGTGATCGTGAATAATCTGGCATTGCTGTCCGATAACTCACCGATTACAATTAGCCAATAATTTGGCTCTAAACTCACGTACTATATAATAGTAGAAGTTTATTGTGAATATGCAAGACAGCCTGCTTAGCGGGCTGTCTTGTTTTTATTTCATTGAGCACATTTTACATAGGATTGATGTCGAAGCGGGACTATTTTTGACGAACATTGGTAGAATAGGATAGACTAAATTGGAAATAGATAGTTTACGAGATCTCAGACAAGCGATCGGAGGAATTGTAAGATGGAAGTGAAATTGGTAGTGGATTATGAAGCTTATGAGAATGGCCAAACGATGGCTAAATCTATTGAGGAACTGGCAGCCAAGCCGGAGAGCGCGCAAATTACTGATCTCATCATTGGAGATTGGGGCGGCGCCTATGAAAGTTCACCAGAGGATTTTATCCCAGTGTTAGTGAAGCTCAAAGATCAATTCCCTAAGATACGCAAACTGTTTATTGGTGATATGGAATATGATGAGTGTGAGGTTTCATGGATTAACCAGACGAATCTGTCCCCGTTGTTAGAAGCGTTTCCAGCATTGGAGTCCTTTCATATCAAAGGAAGCCAGGACCTGAGCTTGGAGCCGCTTCGTCATAGCCATCTTCAGGAATTGGTTATTATCTGTGGTGGCCTGCCTGCGAGGGTTCTTCAGCAAATACGTAATGCCGAACTGCCTGAACTGCGCAAGCTGGAACTGTATTTGGGTGTCGAGGACTATGGTTTTGACGGTAACCTCAATGATATTTTGCCGTTCTTGGACAGCAATCCTTTTCCCAAACTTACATACTTGGGACTCAAAGATAGTGAAATACAGGATGAAATTGCAATTGCAGCAGCTAATGCCCCTGTGATTGGACAGCTGGAAGTGCTGGATCTCTCACAAGGTACGTTGTCTGATAAAGGTGCAGAAGCGCTGCTGGCTAGTGAAAGTATAAAAGGGCTGAAGCATCTGGATTTGAGCTATCATTATATGTCTAGTGAAATGATGCAACGTTGGAAAAGCTCGGGTCTATCTGTGAACGTGGAAGATCAACAAGAAGCGGATGAGGAAGATGATTGGCGCTATCCATCACTGACTGAGTAATTTGTTAAATGGATTTCTAAAACGGACTGTTTTCAAAATTAAAATGATCTAAAGTGAGGCGGCTCTATGGTTAGGATGTCAGACTGTAATGTCAGCGAGCCGTTTATCTTGTTCGGTAATCCGGGGAATCGTCGAACTACCGGGCTGCAGGAGGCGCGAAGCAGATTAAAGCTTCCGCCCGCTCTGGAGGTTTCCTATAAGAATGTGCTGGAAGCTATTCGGCAGAAACAAGGTCTGAGCGAGCTGATGTTGCGAATAGCTGCACGAGCTACGCAGGATAGCGTGAATGGCAGTTCTTTTGTGCAAGAGAGCATTGATCAGTTACTGGCGGGGCAGATGGACAGTGGTCCGCTGCTTCGTCTGGATGCACCGGGCGAAAACTTTGAGGTAGAGCGTGAGTTGATTGCTC
>NZ_WUDQ01000391.1:0-3550 GCF_009827695.1 Paenibacillus sp. OT2-17
CATATTGACAATGACAAGCATATTAAGCTTACAGGCAAGTCTAACGACCGTATGTTAAGTACGGCTCGCTGGTTGTCTGAGCAAGGGCGCAAAATGTGGATTAGACACGTATTTGTACCGGGTATTCATGATGACGAGCAAGATTTATTGAATTTGGGACGGTTTATCGGAACGTTGAACGGAGTCGAGAAATTCGAAATTTTACCTTACCATCAAATGGGTGTTTACAAGTGGGAAATGCTCGGTAAGGAGTATCCGTTGGAGGGAGTTCCATCTCCTACAGATGAAGAAGTTCAACGTGCTTACCGACTCATTGAAGAGGGTCGTCTGGAGACTGCAGGAAAGAATGCTGTCTGTCGTCCATCATAATGTAAATGGTTCAAAAGCTATTTCCTAGTAATGAAGCCGCCGCCACATCAGGTCAGATGGGCGGCGGTTTTTTGTTGTTGAATTTTTTGCAGTCACAGGAGAAAGTTCCCTTTTTTTCATGATCAGCAAAATTTCCAGAAACTTTTTAACAACTGACGCGTCTAATAGTATGACTTTTTACGGGAATGATAATAATTTGGTGATAGAAGGAGACAGACAATGAATTTCAAGAAATGGACCATGCTCACCGCCCTTGCGGTGGCTCAGGTGGCCGCAGTAGCCCCTGTAGGAGCAGAAGCAGCATCAACAACCGTTCAATCCACCGATTCGGTTAGCGCACAGCAGGCTCAGGCCAATGTTGCTGATTCAGGCGTTCAGAATAGCATCGGAGATCAAGATGGAACTAGCACACAAAATGACACGGTTACACCTAATAACACAGGCGTATCCAATGATCCATTGACTGGCCTGCCTACGGATACAACCAACGGATCGAACGTTTCCAATGATGTATACGGTGGAGACGGAACGATCACCAATCCTGGTGGAGCTCCAACATCCATGGGTGCTAATCAATTGATTTTGTACTTAAACAGCGCGAAAATGGAACAAAACGGACAGGTGTACACAGCAACTCAGCCGATGACTGTTAAGGACGGAGTTTCCTATGTAGCTATCCGTTCTCTTGTCAGCCGTGTCGGATTGCAGTTTAGTTATGACACTGCCACCAAAGAAACCGTAATCACACAAGGAACAAATGTCATGCGCTTCAAAACAGACAGCAAGGTTTATACGGTTAACGGTGAAGCCAGACAAATGAAGGGACCGGCTTTTCAGCAAAAGAACGTATTTATGGTGCCATTGACCTCGATTACACAGGCCTTAAATATTCCTTATACTGTGAATAATACGACTAAACAAGTTATCATGGATTTGAATCAGAAACCTAAAGCTTCCTTCACGGTTCAGCAAAAAGATATCTATGCGGGCGAAACCCAAGTTACGTATTTGACGAAGGAATCTTCTCCTACAGGTCTTCCGATTGTGAACCAACGTTGGGAAGGTAAGCAGGACGTATTTCAGGAGCCGGGTACATATGTAGTTACCTATTCTGTTCTTGACTCTGCTGGGAACTGGAGTGATCCTTACTCAGTTACAATTACAGTAAGACCACCAAATCAGCCGCCAGTGGCTCTGTTTACAACTGATAAAAAAGAGTACAAGATGGGCGAGAAAATCACCATTACCGACCTGAGTACAGATGATGAGAATGCTATCACTAAGCGTGATTGGGAGAATAAGAAACTTGCCTTTTTCCAACCAGGTGATGTAACAATCACACTCACCGTGACTGATAAGCACGGCGCAACAGGTACCAAAAGTGAAACAATTAAAATTACGAATGAATTGCTGTACAACGAAGATGATTTCAATAAAATCTTCACACCATATGGTGATAAATATACAGTAGACGGCAGTCAGGTGCCTACCATGGCTACTATTCCAGTGACAAGTACTTCTTCACCGCGTCTTTTGATCCGTGCTAACAGCCCAGAACGTGTGTTCCAGGATGGTATCGTGTATCAAGAAACCGGATCAGGCAGCACGCGCATACTCGTCCATCATGTCAATGAAACGGGTAGAGATGTGAAGATGTACGTGATTGCGACCAACAACAATATCACTCCTGCCAATATAAATGTCGAAAATTCCGGTTTTGCTGGACCATCTGAATTTGCCACGGCTGCGGGTAAAGTCTCGATTCAACGATATTTTCAATCCATGCAGGATGGAAGCAAGCGTTCTAGCACAATTCTAAATCCTGGCGAAAATCGCATTATTTTAGAGGATTTGAATGCACAAAAAATCAAGCAAAAACAGGTCATTTCTCTGTTATCCGATTTATATACGGATCAACCTATTCAATACACGGTTATTGTGTTAGATGCAAATGTAGATCCGTTGACCGTGATGCCTACTCTGGCAAAACTGCCTAAGGACGGTATTCACAACCGTGGAACGTACGCTAATGCTGATATCTCGCTCAATTATACCGAAGAGGTTGGTAAAACAGCTCAACGTATCGTTCTTGGTGATAATAAGGTAGACCCGAACCTGATTGGTACGGACGGTCTGGACGGCTCTTCTGCTTCCAACGCCGGTAATTTTGGTGTTGTATATAAAGTTAAATTGGATCATGTAGCGCCGTATTCACTGATTACGTTCAACCCGCGTGGGGGCGAATATTCCGGCTATGCGATGGTAAACAATCAGGTTGTGGGTATCCCGACGAACGGCGCGGTATGGGCTCCAAATGAGATGAGTGTGCTGTATCGCACAGGGCATATCGAGGAAAGTGTAGAGATGTATTTCACTGCTGCTGCAGGAAGTAACTTGCCAGTTTCCGTAGTAGTTATGCCTTTACCAGCTATTAAAAATTAATATGAATTAACCGGTGCTGTTTACCGGCTTAGACCTTGGATCTCGTCATTCACCGTTTAAAAGTCGATGTCACTTGCAGAATATAGGCGTTCTCCTGCTGCGAATTTAATCGTAGCGACGGAGAGCGTCTTTTTCTTATGTATAGATACGAATATCTCTTATAATATTGACTTTAATCGTGGTATAATAAATAGATGCAAGCCTAAGCCTGCATCAGAAACCTGAAACTACAGACAGGGGAGGGTGAAACGCATGCTGACAAAGGATGAAATTATTGCAACGATGTCCGCTCAGGGGCTGCGTATTACAGATCAGCGCAAGACGTTGGCCACGTTATTTTCCGAGAATGAAGGGTATCTGTCCCCCAAAGACGTTTATGAATATATGGGTAAGAAGTACAGTGGACTTAGTTTTGATACGGTTTATCGTAATCTGCGTGTAATGCAGGAATTGGGTGTGTTGGAACAGGTATCTTTTGAGGATGGAATGAAGTTCAAGGTGAGCTGTAATGAGCATCATCACCATCACCATATGATTTGCTTGAGCTGTCAGAAAACATTACCGATTTCTTTTTGCCCAATGCAAATGACGGATACAACGGATCAATTCCAAATCGTCGAGCACAAGTTTGAAATTTTTGGTTATTGCAAAGATTGTCAACAGAAGAATGGGCATACTGACAGTAATTCGGATGGGGGCTTCAGACAGACGAGCAGTCACACTCACAGCCACGGGGGCT
>NZ_WUDQ01000392.1:0-3547 GCF_009827695.1 Paenibacillus sp. OT2-17
GAGCTGGAAACTGGGGAATTGAATGCAGGAAGCGCACGAATAGAAAAACAAATCAAAGGCAAAGCCTTAATTGTTGCGCAGCATGAACTGGTGAGATACAGCTTGAACGAACTACTGCAAGACTTGGGATTAAAAACATTCACTAATTCATCCTTCCAAGAAAGTGTGGACGCTTTTCAAAAGGGTGAGCATTTTGATTATGTTATCATCGATATGGGGATGGAAGGTTTGAGAGAACTGGACTCCCGGAGGCAGTGGCTTCAAATGCTGGATAGGCAGATAACTCAGATTATTGGACTTACAACCGTGTTTCAGATGGAAACAATAGCTGCAGGGGACATGAATCATAGTGTGGATGCCTTTTTGTCCAAGCCCGTTACCCGAAACGCTCTGCTGGAGGTTCTCTGCTGGAAGAAGGAACAGTCAGTGCCAGCAGATGGTAATACTCTGGAGACTCATGCGACGATGAGTTGCCACAATGAGATAGGGGATACAACACAGAAGTATCAAATTCTCATAGCAGAGGATAACGAAATTAACCAGGTGGTGATTACCGAGTTTTTAGCAGAGCGTAACTTTGAGGTAACGATGGTCACGAACGGAAGAGAACTAATAGCGTTACTGGAACTGCGTTACTGGGATATGGTGCTGCTTGATTTGCATATGCCAGAGATGGATGGTTTTGAGACGGCGAGGCATATTCGGAGAAACAAAGCTTTTAACAGGCTTCCCATTATCGCTTTTACCGCTGATGCTGTGCAGCATGAACAGGAAGTTTGTCTTCGTGCTGGTATTAATGCCGTGTTGTTCAAGCCTGTCCATGAACTGACCGCTGCTAGAGTGTTAACTAGCTGGATTAATTTAGCGTGGCTGCAAGATTTACATGGTATTCACGCTGAGCAGTCGATAGCAGGCATGGATGGCAAGGTGTATATTTTTCAATTTGCCCTTTATAAATGGATACAGGAATACCAGTATCTCGATAAAAGAGTTGTGAGAAAAATGGACAATGGGCAGTTATCTTCTGCTCTTCGATTAATCCACTCACTTAAGGGAGGAACGGGGAACCTGTGCGCGCCTGAGTTGCTGGCAAAGGTAATAGAGCTGGAAATGGCATTGAAGCGCAGCAATGAAACCTCAACAGGAGCACTGTATCCAGACTGGAAAAAGCATCTGAGCACGGTTCAGAAGGATATTAACCAAATCAAGTCATCACTTCCCTGGAGCTGACCGTGTTATTGCATAAATTTGTAGCCGATTCCCCAGATGGTCTTGATTAATTGCGGTTTCTTAGGGTCTTTTTCGATTTTTCTGCGTAAATGGTTAATATGTACGTCCACAGCCCTTTCATTAATAAAGGAGTCTGTGCCACGGAGAGCCTGAATCAAAGCATACCTGCTGAATACAATTCCCCGGTTCAAATAAAAAAGCTTCATGAGCTCAAATTCTGAATATGTTGTCTCCACATTCTGTCCGTTAACGGTAATCATTCTTCTCGCTAGATCCAAAGTAATGCCGGTTTCAGGTTCAGGTGCTCTGCCTCTTCCTTGCAAGCGCGTGATTTCAATACGACGGAAAAGAGCCTCCATCCGTGCTTTTAGCTCTTGCATACTAAAAGGCTTGCAAATATAATCATCTGCTCCCAACGTAAGTGTACGAATACGCTCTGATATGTTGTTTTCTGTAGAAATCACGATGATGGGCACGTCCGTATGCTTGCGTATGAGTGGGCAGGGATTTACCCCATCCAAATCTGGAAGCAGCAGATCCAGCAAAATAATATCGGGTTGTACGATCTCAAGCCGGGCAATACCCTCAGACGCTTGTTCCACTCGAGTAACGTTGTAGTCTTCTCCTGTTAAATACAAGGAAAGGGTCTCTCCCAACATATTGTCATCTTCAATAATTAAAACATTAGACATGATCATATTTCCTTATCTTTCTATCAAATTCGAGCCAAATAGTTAGGATAACTGCAATGTTTACAACAAGTTTTTGGCAGGTCCTGTTGATAGAGTAAACTCCTTTGGACAGTCTGTCAAAAGATCAGGTTTGTTGTGACAATCCTGTGGACAATTAGTCCAGATGTATATCTATTTGATATGGAAATGTACTATTTTTGAGATTTATTACTATAATACGACATTTTTCGTTTTCTTTTAACAATATACTACAAGCCATTGATGATAAATTACAAAAATTTAACAAAACACATCAGAAACATGCATTGACTTAAATGAAAATTATGGTATTTTATTACATAGGAGTTGACATCCTCTGATAGGCCTCTTAGAAAAACCCACTATTTAATCTTCTACTAACATACTCTCATGTGCTATCTCTGTATTTAATTTTCGTACTTTAATTGTTCTTGTGATCATACTTATGATTCTTTGGTGTGGATATCCCAGTGTGAATTCAGACTGTCTACTCATTTAGATTACATATTTACATTTTTTTTGCTTTCCATGCTTGTATTTTTTAAAATCAGGTCAGCGGGAGGACGAGAGATCATGAACACATTCGAAGCGCTGGAGTCCAATGTAAGATCCTATTGCAGAAGTTTTCCAGTTGTTTTCAACAAAGCTAAAAACGATGTACTGTACACGGAGGCAGGCAAGGGTTACATTGACTTTTTTGCTGGGGCAGGGGCTTTGAACTATGGGCATAATAATGATTTTATGAAAAACCGGATATTGGATTATTTAAGTTCCGATCGGATTATGCATGGTCTGGATATGTACACGACAGCTAAGCAAGAGTTTATTGAGTCTTTTTCAGAGCGTATTCTCCAGCCCAAGGGCTTGAATTATAAGCTGCAATTTTGCGGACCGACCGGAACCAATGCGGTGGAAGCAGCACTGAAACTTGCACGCAAGGTGAAAAACAGAAATGGTATTTTCGCTTTTATGGGCGCGTTCCACGGAATGTCGCTGGGTAGTTTATCTATTACCAGCAACAACTCCATGCGAGAGAGCGCAGGGGTACCCCTGAACAATGTTACCTTCATACCTTATAACAGCACATTTAACGGAATGGATACCATTTTGTATATGGAGCAGCTTTTAACAGACACTCACTCGGGTGTGGAAAAGCCTGCCGCGATCATTTTGGAAACGGTACAGGCTGAAGGCGGTATTCATATTGCAGATACCGAATGGCTGCGTGATTTGCGACAGCTGTGCGATGACCATGATATTTTGCTCATTGTTGACGATATTCAAGTCGGTTGCGGTCGAGTTGGTTCGTTCTTCTCATTCGAGCGGGCGGGAATTGTTCCTGATATGGTTGTTTTGTCCAAATCGATCAGTGGATACGGTTTGCCAATGTCTCTGTTGCTACTCAAGCCAGAATTGGATATATGGAGTCCAGGTGAGCATAACGGCACCTTCCGTGGAAATCAGCTTGCTTTTGTCGGGGCAAAGGCTGCGCTGGAGTTCAGAGATACGGTAGAGCTGGAAGCACAAGTGAAGGAAAAAGAGGCTTTTGTTCAGCAGTTCTTGCGTGAACATATCCAATCGATAGATCCTCTAATTGAAATTCGCGG
>NZ_WUDQ01000393.1:0-3547 GCF_009827695.1 Paenibacillus sp. OT2-17
AGTGGTCGGTGACCGCTTTGGCCGATATTCCAAATATATTATTCAGGATCGGGCGATACCCGACGTACGGGACGGATTAAAACCCGTACAACGTCGTATTCTTTATGCAATGTACGATTCGGGCAATACGCCGGATAAAGCATATCGTAAATCGGCCAAAACCGTTGGGGACGTTATGGGTAATTACCACCCCCACGGTGACTCGTCGATATACGACGGCATGGTACGGATGGCGCAGCCTTGGAAAATGAGTCACGTGCTGGTGGACGGTCACGGTAACTGGGGCTCCCAGGATGATGATCCGGCGGCAGCTATGCGTTATACGGAGGCTCGCTTGTCTCCGATCGCAATGGAAATGCTGCGCGATATTGAAAAGCGTACGGTTTTGTTCAAGGACAATTTTGATAACTCGGCCAAAGAGCCCGTTGTGTTGCCGTCTCGTTATCCAAATTTGTTGGTGAACGGTTCCAGTGGGATCTCGGCGGGATTTGCGACAGAGATCCCTACACATAGTTTACGCGAAGTTATTGACGCCAGCATTGCGGTGATGGAAAAGCCAGAGATTGAGCTGGAAGAGATTATGACCTTTATCAAAGGTCCTGATTTCCCGACTGGCGGACTCATTATGGGTGGCGAAGGCATCAAGGACGCTTACCGCACGGGAAAAGGACGTATTTATATTCGTTCCAAAACGGAAATTCAGTCCTTGCGCGGAGGTAAGCAGCAGCTAGTCATTACCGAAATCCCATACCAGATCGTCAAATCAAGGCTCGTAACCGCCATGGAGAATATCCGTCTGGAGAAAAAGGTGGAAGGGATTGCCGAGGTTCGTGACGAAAGCGGACGAAATGGTTTGCGCATTGTTGTGGAGCTGAAGAAGGAAGCCGATGCGGAAGGGATTTTAGCTTATTTGCTGAAAAAAACCGACCTACAGGTGGCATATAACTTCAACATGGTAGCTATTGTGAACAAAGCGCCACATCAGCTTGGGCTAAAGTCCATTTTGGAAGCGTATATCGCCCATCAACGCGAAGTTGTCACTCACCGTATCCAGTATGAACTGGAAAAGGCAGAGGATCGTGCCCATGTGCTGGAAGGTTTGGTCAAGGCGCTGAACATTCTGGATGAGGTCATCGCAGCCATTAAAGCTTCCAAAAATCGCCAGGACGCGCAAAATAATTTGCAATGGATGTTTGGTTTTAGCGAACGTCAGGCAGATTCTATTTTGACTTTGCAGTTGTATCGTCTCACCAATCCGGAAATCACCACGCTTGAAAAAGAACTGGGTGACATCCAGAAAAAAATCGCACAATATCGTTCTATTCTGGAAAGTGATCGCAAGCTGATCAGCCTGATTCGCAAGGAACTTTTGGAAATTCGCGAAAAGTACGGCATTGACCGTCGTTCAGATATCCAGGGCGAGGTAGAAGAGATTAAGGTGAACCTGGAAGTCATGGTGGGAGCAGAGGATGTGCTGCTGACACTCTCAAAAGATGGCTATGTGAAACGTACAAGTATGTTGTCATTCACTCGTTCAGGCGGGGAACGTTCAAGTTCTGGTGTTAAAGAAGGGGATTACGTTACCCAATTGCTTGATGTGAATACGCTGGACATATTGCTCGTCTTCACCCAGCGCGGACAATACTTTTTATTACCTGTACATCAGGTGCCAGAGTATAAGTGGAAAGAGCCGGGCACTCCAATTGTCAACGTCATTCCGTTATCGAAGGAAGATCGTATCGTAAGTGTCATCCCGCTCAAAAACATCGAGGAAATTGGCAAAAGCCTGGTATTTGTAACAAAGAAGGGCCAAGTAAAGCGTACAGAATTAAAAGAATATGCTACAAAACGTTCCAGTGCCGTAGCCGCCTGCAAAGTAGCAGGGGACGATGAGGTGTTATCGGTAACGTTAAGCGAGGGTACCCAGGATATTATGCTGATTACCCGCGCGGGTATGAGTATACGCTTCAAGGAGCAAGAGGTTAATGCGATGGGGCGCGTCTCGGCTGGTGTCAAAGGTATACAGCTAGCCGAAGGCGATGAAATTATCGCGGCGTTGTGGGTAGAAGAGGATGAAGGAGAAGTGTTGGTGCTGACCGAGTCCGGTTATGGTAAGCGTACGCTTCTGCTGGATTATCCTACACAGGGAAGAGGCGGCAAAGGTATCACCACCTTTGAGTTCAAGGAAGGCAAACGAGTACGTTCGAATGGAACTCGAATCGTGGCTGCCTTCTATTGCCGTGAAGCTGTTCAATTATTTGCAATCACAGCAGAAGGACAAACGATGTCCTTCCTTTCGGAAAAGGCTCCTTTGACCGACCGAAAGGATACAGGCAAGCTGCTAGCTCCAGTGGAGAAGAAGGACGAAATTGTGAATGTGCTGCTGCGTAGTGAGCCGCAAGCTTCTCAGTCCATAGAATAATAGGAAAGCCAAGCGCTTTTTAGCTCGAAAAAGAGAGGTCCTCTCGTGCCATTCCGGCACGAATGAGGACCTTTTTGCCGTCATGCTGTCGAACCCTGACCAGCCTTCAAAACCGAGGTGAGACTTCCTTCCCCTTTTCATTTCGTGCTCCAAAAACGGCAGGAAACCGGGGCTGAATGGCGAAAATTTAATGTGATGAAATACAATCCGGACGGTGGCCCATACGGTAACTTTGATGCTTTTACTGACCCTGTTATTTAAAGGAGTGAGGCAAAATGCAAACGACCGAATTTGCGAAAATCTGGTCCAGAATGGCTAAGGATTATAAGGTTCATATGGAGCAGCAGCTGGCTCCATCACTAACGGAAGCTCAACTTACGGTGCTGGAGGTTTTGAACGAATACGGCCGTATGAAACCGTCTCAACTAATCCCATATCTCGCCACCACACCAGCCGCGGTTACGATGCTGCTGGATCGGATGGAGCGGAATCGACTGGTCACCCGTTTCAGAGACGTAAAGGACCGTAGAATTGTATGGATTGTCATTTCGGATCAAGGGAGAGAAGAAGTAGAGCGTGGATTGCGAATCCGGGATGATTTTCTGGGTTCTGCACTAAACCGAATTTCTCAGCACAATCAAAATTTGCTGGTTTATTTGTTGGGGAAAATTACAACGAAGGCGAAAACTTCAGTAATAACAAGTGAGGCTGAGGGAGTAAAGGAACCAATAGAGCGAGCAGAATAACTAGAATGGCGGCTACATGAAAAGTAGCTGTACGCAGCAGATTATCATTTTAAGGTAAGTAGGAGTGCGCGGATGTAAATACCTATCGTGGTATTCATACCGCGCTTTTTTGTGTTGAAGTATAGGTGATATTTGGGTGAATGTTGACATTTACATAAGAGATGATAAAATAATAGTTATGAATAAATAACATTTCGTATGCAAATAGTTTCTAGTATATGTATATGGATTGTCAATTGGATATTAGAAAGAAGGATGGCTCCAGTGAGTGATAGAGAGGAAGACAGACTTGAGGTGTACCGGGTTATTCAATCGGTAAGGGAGGTTAACAAAACGATATTTTATTCCTTCTGGAATGAGGAGCAGCATTTGGATCTGA